>JBJTJU010000053.1:0-8200 GCA_046096165.1 Phycisphaerales bacterium
CGACCCGGTCGGTGAAGCAGATCAGGCCCACGCGGTCGTTCGAGCGGATGGCGCTGAAGGCCACGGTCGCGGCGACCTCCGCGGCCAGCTCGCGCTTCAGCTGCGCATGCGTGCCGAAGCCGAGCGACCCGCTCAGGTCGACGGCCAGCATCACCGTCAGCTCGCGCTCCTCGCGGAAGAGCTTGACGTGCGGGAACCCGGTGCGCGCGCTCACGTTCCAGTCGATGGAGCGCACGTCGTCGCCGTACTGGTACGGGCGCACCTCCTCGAACTCCATCCCGCGCCCCTTGAAGGCGGAGCGGAACTGCCCCGCCAGCACGTCGCTCACGAGGTGCGACGTGCGGATCTCGATGCGGCGGACCTTGCGGAGGAGCTCGGAGGTCTGCATGGCCGCGCCCGCAGGCTCACGGGACCGGGACGTGTTCCAGGATCGACCGGACGACGTCGTCGGCCGACTTCTCGAGCGCCTCGGCCTCGTAGCTGAGGCCGATCCGGTGGCGCATCACGGCCGGGGCGACGTCCTTGACGTCCTGCGGCACCACGTAGCCACGGCCGTCGAGGAACGCCTTGGCGCGCGCGGCCTGCGCGAGCGAGATCGTCGCGCGCGGCGACGCGCCGTACTGGACCAGGTCCTGCACCGGCACCTTCCACGCCGCGGGGTCGCGCGTGGCCACCACCAGCGACACGATGTAGTCCTTGATGCTGTCGTCGACGAAGATCCCGTCGACCACCTCGCGCGCGGCGCGGATCTGCTCGGGCTGCATCACCGGCCGCACGCCGATCTTCCCGGTGGTGCGCGACATGCGGTCCAGGATCTGCCGCTCCTCGGTGCGCGTGGGGTAGGTGATCACGAGCTTGAGGAGGAACCGGTCCACCTGCGCCTCGGGCAGGGGGTAGGTGCCTTCCTGCTCGATCGGGTTCTGGGTGGCGAGCACCAGGAACGGGTCGTCCATGCGGAACGTCTCGCCGCCGATCGTGACCTGCCGCTCCTGCATCGCCTCGAGCAATGCGCTCTGCACCTTGGCGGGTGCGCGGTTGATCTCGTCGGCGAGGACGATGTTGGCGAAGATCGGGCCCTTCCTGACGCTGAACTCGTGCGTCGCGGGGCTGTAGACCATGGTGCCCACGAGGTCCGAGGGCAGGAGGTCCGGGGTGAACTGGATGCGGTGGAAGCTGGTGCGCAGCGCGGCGGCGAGGGTCGCCACCGCCGTGGTCTTCGCGAGGCCCGGCACGCCCTCGATGAGCACGTGGCCGTTGCACAGGAGCCCGATGACCAGGCCTTCGAGCAGTTCCTGCTGCCCGACGATCACCTGCTGGAGCTCCTGCCTCAGGTGCGCGAACGGCGGGTGTGCCGCCTTGACCTGCTGCTCGATGGCGCCGATGTCCTGCTGCGTGATGGATGGCATGGGGGTGTTTCGCTCCGAAGATGGACGCCCGGCACCCGCGCGCGGGCGGGCCGAAAGGATATCGGTCACCAGCCGTACGCGTGGACGACGGCCTGCGTGCCGCTTCGGGCGAACCCGGCCTCGCACAGCGAGGCGTAGGTGCGTTCGGCCGCATCGGCGCATGGCAGGGCGAGGCCCATCGAACGGGCCTCGGCGAGCGCGATACGAAGGTCCTTCAGGAAGTGTTCACAGAAAAATCCGGGGGCGAAGTCGCCCTTCAGGACGCGGGGTGCCAGGTTGGCGAGCGACCAGCTCGCGGCCGCGCCGCCGCCCACGGACTCGAGCACCCGCGACGGGTCGAGGCCGCTCCGCCGCGCATAGGCAAGCGCCTCCGCAAGCCCAAGCATCGACCCGGCGATCAGCAGCTGGTTGACCATCTTGGTGTGCTGGCCGGCGCCGGCAGGCCCCTGGTGGACGATGGTCTTGCCGACGGCGCCCAGGATCGGCGCCGCACGCTCGAAGGCACGCGCCGATCCCCCGCACATCACCGACAGCGTGGCGTTGCGCGCGCCGACATCGCCGCCCGACACTGGGGCGTCGAGCGATTCGATTCCGTGGGCCGCGGCAGCCTCGGACACGCGCCGCGCGATCGCGGGGCTGCTGGTCGTAAAGTCGATGAGGAGGCCCGGTCGCGCCGCCGTCGCGAGGGTTCCGCGGTGCCCCAGGTGCACGGCATCGACGTCCTCGGGGTACCCAACCATCGAGCACGCCACGTCGGCCCCCTCGGCGGCCTCCGCGGGGCTTTCCGCCCAGTGCGCGCCGGCCTCGAGCAGGGGCTGCGCCCGTTCACGGGTCCGCGTGTGCACCCGCAGCCGATGTCCGGCCGCCATCAGGTGCCGGGCCATCGAGGATCCCATCACGCCCGTTCCGATCCACGCGATGTCGAGGGAAGCCATGTCCCAAGGCTAGTCCGGGCACGTGTTCACGTCCTGATAAGTCACGATCCTGATCCGCCCGGCCACGCGCGGGTGCGGCTACACTGCGCGGCTCGGCCGAGCGAACGTCGGCCACGGAGCACCCCATGTCGAAGCTCGCCCCCAGCACCACCGTCCACTTCACCGTCACGGCGGTTCCCGCCGAGGCCCGCCGCCGGCAGACCATCCTCCGCCTGATGCGCATGAACTCCGGCGTGCAGGGCGCGCTCAACCGCCTGAAGCGCGAGCGCCTGCGCAGCGGCAACCGCCGCACCGCGCGCGCCGGCCGCATCTGGCTCGCCCGCGAGCAGTGCACCCGCGTCGTGGGCGTGACCAAGGGCGCGACCTTCACGCTGCGCGTCACGCCGCAGGTGATGGCCGACGTCCGCAGCGTCGAGCGCTACCTCGACGCCAAGGTCGCCTGACCCTCGATGGACGTCTTCCTCGCGCTCTGCGCCGGGCTGGGGCTCGCGGCCGCGTGCGGCCTGCGGGTGTTCCTGCCGCTCTTCGTGGCCGCGATCGCGGTCCGTGCCGGCGCGCTCCCGAGCGGCCCCCACTTCGAGTGGATGGGCTCGAACGCCGCGATCATCCTCTTCGGCACCGCCTGCATCGTGGAGATCGTGGGCTTCCTGGTGCCGTGGGTCGACCATGCGCTTGACCTGCTGTCCGCGCCGCTCGCCGCGGTGGCGGGCGCCGTGCTCATGACGGGCCAGCTGCTCGGCGGGACCACGGGCGCGGATGGCGTCTTCGTGCCGTTCCTGCACCCGGCCGTCGCGTGGTCGCTCGGGATCGTGGCGGGCGCCACCGCGGCCACCGGCGTCGAGGCCGCCTCGATCGCCGGCCGCATCTCGAGCTCCGTGCTCACCATCGGCTGGCTGAACCCGATCTACGGCCTGTTCGAGACGGGGCTCGCGTTCGTCATCACGATCATCACCATCCTGGTGCCGGTCATCGCCGGCATCGCGGTGCTCCTCTTCCTGCCCGTCCTGGGACTGGCCGTGTGGCGGATCTTCGCGTGGCGGCGCAGGCAGCGCCGCGCGCACGAGGAGAAGCTGCGCCTGGCACGCGAGCGGATCGCCCTCGCCATGGCGCACCGCGCGGGCAAGGGAGCCGGCGCCGCCTGAGGCGCGGCGGGGCGCCGATGGCCGACTTCGAGGCGCTCTGCCGGGACTTCTGCGTCAACCAGAAGCTCGCGCTCAAGATGGACCTGCCGGGCTCGCGCGAGCCGGTGCTCGACCTCTTCGGACGGCTCCGCAAGGAGATGCCGCGGCTCTCGAGCCTGGAGCGCTACCCCGACGGCGAGGTCGCGCTCGAGTCCGAGGAGGGCGACCGCGACTTCCTCTGGGTGGCCATGCGGCAGACGTCCCTCAAGAGCGGCTGGGTGAACCCCGCGTCGCTCGAGGATGCCTACCGGATGCACCGCGCCGTGCTCGAGGTGGCACCGTTCTTCCTCTCGATCAGCCCGCTCGACGTGGCGCACCTCGAGCTCGTCTACGCCTTCGACTTCGAGTGCGAGGGAAACCGCGACGAGGTGGTGCTCGACGCGCTGCTCGGCGGCTCGCACCTGGGTGACTTCGCCGAGGCATCGACCGACTCCGTGATCGACGCGCAGCCGTTCCTGGCGCTGGTGCTCGCCGATGCCCCGGACATGCACGTCTATCTCGAGGTGAAGACGAAGTCGCCGCGCAGCGAGCCCTCGGTGGCGCGCGAGGGCGCCGACCCGCTGAGCGTGATGCTCACCGTGCGTCGCACCGGCCCGGTGCGCCGGCTCGAGGACCTGCCCACGCACCTGGCCGCGCTGAGCGGCCACGGCGAGCGGCTCGTCGAGCAGCGGCTCATCCCGCGCGTCCTGATGCCCCTGCGCGCGCGGCTCGACCGCGGCTGACGGGTCCGGCTCAGCGGCCGGCGCGCGAGATCCAGCGCGCAAGCGACGCGGTGTCGCGCAGGTCCGCGACCGCGAGGTCCGCGCCCGCCTCGCGCAGGGCGTCGATCCCGAACTTTCCCGTGGCCACCGCGATGACCCGTGCCCCCGCGGCATGCGCGCAGTCGACGTCGTGCGGCGTGTCGCCGATGATCGTGACGTCGCGTGCGTCCACCGCGCATCCGTGGCGATCGCGGTAGCGGCCCATCGCCACCGGTACCAGGCTGCGGCGGTCGGGGCCGTCGTCGCCCCAGGCATTCACGACGAAGCGGTCGGGGTCGATCCCCGCGTGGCGCACCTTCAGGCGGCCGGTGCGCTCGTAGTTTCCGGTGAGGAGCCCCGCGGTCATGCCGTCCATCGCGCACACGGCGTCGACCAGGGCGTGCGCGCCGGGCATCGCCTCCACGGTGTTGCGTTCGGCCAGCCGGCGCTCGAGGTGCCCGGAGTAGCACTCCTTGAAGCGCGCGTGTGCCGCGGCGTCGGTCGGGAAGCCGTGCACGCGCCCGAGGTCGCGCCAGATGAGGGTGTCGAGCCGGCCATGCACCTCGACGCGCGCGAAGTCGACGTCCGCGCCGTGCAGCTCGCGGATCGCCGCGCTCATCGCGTGGATCCCCGCGCTCAGCGAATGGAGCAGGGTGCCGTCGATGTCGAAGAGGACGAGCATGGCGCGGTCAGGCGACCGCGGCGCAGACCTTGCGGGCGGCGTCGGCCAGGTCGGTCGCCGACTGCATGGTGGGCAGCTCGGCGCGCGCGGCGTCGAGGACCATCCGGGCCTCGGCGACGTTGGTGCCCTCCAGGCGCACCACGAGCGGCACCTTGAAGCCCACGGCCTTCGCCGCCGAGACGATGGCACGCGCGACGCGGTCGCACTGCATGATGCCGCCGAAGATGTTGACCAGCACGCCCTTGACGCGGCCGTCGGAGAGGATGATCCGGAACGCCTCGGTGATCGCCTGCTCGCTGGCGCCGCCGCCGACGTCCAGGAAGTTCGCCGGGTCGCCGCCGTGCAGCTTGACGATGTCCATCGTGCTCATCGCCAGGCCCGCGCCGTTCACGAGGCAGCCGATGTTGCCGTCGAGCGCGACGTAGTTGAGCTCGAACTCGCGCGCCCTCATCTCGGCGGGGTTCTCCCCGCTCGGGTCGAACATCGCGCGCAGGTCGGGGTGGCGGAACATCGCGTTGTCGTCGAAGTTGAACTTCGCGTCGATCGCGATCACCTGGCCGTCCGGGTGCGCGGCGGATGGCGGGGTGACGACCAGCGGGTTGATCTCGGCGAGGCTCGCGTCCTTGGCGAGGAACAGCCCGGCGAGGCGCATCATGACGTCGGCCGCCTGGGCGACCTGCTTGCCCTTGAACCCCAGCCGGAACGCCGTCTCGCGCGCCTGGTAGGCCGCGAGGCCGCACAGCGGGTCGAGCGCCACCTTGACGATCGCCTCCGGGCGCGTGGCGGCGACGTGCTCGATGTCGACGCCGCCCTCGGCGCTGGCGATCAGCGTGTTGGTGCGGCGCGCGCGGTCGGTGACGATCGCGAGGTAGTACTCCTTGGCGATGTCGACGCCCGCGGCGACGAGGAGCCGGCGCACCTCGAGCCCCTCGGGCGGGGTCTGCGGGCTGTGCATCCGGTTGGAGAGCATGAAGCGCGCCGCGGCCTCGGCCTCGTCGGCCGCCTTGCACACCTTGACGAACCCGGCCTTGCCGCGGCCGCCGGCGTGCACCTGCGCCTTCACCACCACGATGCCGGCGCCGGACGCGAGCTGCTCGCGCGCCTCGCGCGCGGCGTCCTCGGCGCGTTCCACCATGCGGCCCCCGGGGACGGGGATGCCGGCGTCTGCGAGGAGCTGTCGTGCCTGGTACTCGTGGATCTTCATGGGGGTGTCCGGTCTCGGGAGGGTCGGGAAGTCTACGCGGTGCCCGCCGCCGTCACCGCCCGGCGGCGCCGGCGCGCGACTCCTGCCGCAGCTTCCACCACTCCCACGCGATCGGCAGCAGGCTGACCGCGATGATGGCGAGCACCACCTTGCTGAAGTGGCGCTGGACGAACTCGAGCCCGCCCAGCCAGTAGCCGCCGCCGAGGAGCAGGCCCACCCAGAGCACCGCGCCGAAGACGTTGTAGAAGAGGAATCGCCCGTAGGCCATGGTGCCGACGCCCGCGACGAAGGGCGCGAACGTGCGCACGATGGGCACGAACCGCGCGATGACGACGGCGCGGCCGCCGTGTCGCTCGAAGAAGGCCTGCGTGCGCTCGAGGTGCTCGCGGCGCAGCCAGCGGAAGCGGCCGCTGAAGGCGACCGGCCCGATGGCGCGTCCCACGTGGTAGTTCACGCCGTCGCCGAGGACGGCGCAGACGAAGAGGACGAGCGCCATGGTCGGCCCGGTGACCGCGGGCGCGGCGCCCTGCTCGGCGGCCACGCGCTCGACCGTCGCGGTCACCGCGCCGGTGGCGAAGAGCAGGCTGTCGCCCGGCAGGAAGGGCGTCACCACCAGGCCCGTCTCGCAGAAGACGATCAGGCCGAGCATCGCGTAGGTGAGCGGGCCCCCGAGCGTGTCGACCACGTTGGCGAGGTTCTCGCGCAGCAGCCCGGGTTCGCTGACCAGCTGCCAGAGGGCGTCGATGAAGGCGTCCATGCGGCGGGGAGCGTACGGGGCTCGCGGGCAGCGGGCCGGAAGCGACGCGGCCGCGGCCCGTTCGGGGCCGCGGCCGCGGGAAGCGGACGGGGCGGGATTCGAACCCGCGATACGAGGAATACCCCGTATACCGGTTTAGCAAACCAGCGCCTTCAGCCACTCGGCCACCCGTCCGGGCGGGGCACCGAGTCTAGCAGGGGCCGCGGTGGCCTTCCATCGTCAGGCGGCCGCGCGCTGGTAGAGCTCGAGGATCGCGGTCGGCGGGTCGTACGTGCCGCCGCGCAGGCCGGCGAGGCCCGGCACCGCCGAGGTGCAGTAGGCGAGGCGCCCGCGCTCGAAGCTCGCGCGCAGCAGCACCGTGCCTGCGGCGGCGAGTTCCAGGTGCACCCACAGGCCGTGCGTACGGACGTCGATGCGCGCAATCGCGGAGACCGGCACGGCGCGCACGTCGCCCGCGCAGTCGAGCGTGGCGTGGCACGATGCCTCGCCGGTGGCCGGATCCCACTCGCACTCGAGCCGGACCACGGCGCTCGCCCAGGTGCGCGAGGCATCGAGCGCGCCGGAGGCGGCGTTCCAGGCGACGTCGAGCCGGGCGGGCGCGTTCACGGGGCGCGCTCCCCGAGGGTGCCGAAGGCGCCGGCGATGCCGTCGCCGCCGGAAGCGAGGTAGGTCTCGGCCAGCGTGTCGAAGGTCGTGATGAAGCTCGCGATGTCGCGCAGCTTGCGCTCGAGCTCGGCGGCGCGCGCGGCGGTCTCCGCGCACCCGCAGCCCGGGCCGGCGCCGGAGGCGAGGGCCCGGCACTCCTCGACGAGGCCCATGAGCGGGTCGATCTCGCGGCGCTTGCGCACGCGGATCACCGTGGCGAACAGCGTCCAGACGTCCTGCTCGGCGCGGAAGTAGTCGCGGCGGTCCTCGCGGTTGTGGACGCGGGTGACGATCCCCCACTCGACCAAGGTGCGCGTGGTCATGGAGGCGTTGCCGCGGCTGATCCCCAGGCGGGACATCAGCTGGTCGGTGTTGAGCATCCCGCCGTCGACGAAGAGGAGCGCGTGCACCTCGGCCATGCTGCGGGGTACGCCCCAGGAGGCGGCCATGCGGCCCCACAGCTCGATGAACCGGGCGTGCGCGCGGTCGAGTGCGGCCCCGGGCGGCCCCTCCCGCACCGGGGCGACCGGGTCGGCGGAGGCAGGCGGGGCATCGGAGGCAGGCGATTGCCGGTTCACGAGGATTTGAAATGTAGGCGACCGGGGCGCCCGGCGGGGTGTCCGGGGGTGGAAAGAAACGCCCCCGGACAC
>JBJTJU010000054.1:0-4262 GCA_046096165.1 Phycisphaerales bacterium
CGGAGTTCGGCGGCAATGACCGCATCCAGGTGTTCGCGACCGACGGCACGTTCCTGCGTGCGATCGGCCGAAACGGCCGCGCGCCCGGCGAGTTCGACCGCCCGCAGTCGATCGGCTTCTCGCCCGACGGCACCGAGCTCGTGGTCTGCGACGCGTGCAACCACCGCGTGCAGGTGCTGGCGCTCGACGGCACGCCGATCCGCGCCCTCGGCACGGTCGGCAGCGGCCCCGGGCAGCTTGCGTACCCGTACGGCCTGGAGGTGATGTCCGACGGCACCGCGCTCGTGACGGAATTCGGAAACCACCGGCTGCAGTGGCTTGGCCTGCGCGACGGTCGGTCGCTCGGCATCGCGCGTCGGGTGGACCGTGCGCCCGTGCCGACGGTGCTCCACGTGATCGATGGCGACCGGGTGCGGTCGCTTCCTTCGGGCGAGAACGCACTGCGCTTCCCATGGGCGGTCGGTGTACGCGGCGGCGAGGCGTTCATCCTCGATTCCGGGCACTCGCGCGTGCTCACGGCGCCGCTCGGCTCGCTGCGCGCCGAGGCCACGGCCGATGGTGGGTCAAGTAGCGTGGGACGCGCGCCGTGACCGTGACCCTCGAACATCCCGTCGCGCTCGCGATCCTCCTGCTGGCGATCCCGTTCTGGTGGATGGCCCGGCGCAGCGTGGCGGTGCTCGGGCCGTGGAAGGCGTGGGGCGGGCTGGCGCTGCGGATCGTGGTGCTCCTGCTGCTGACCTTCGCGGTGGCGCGGCCGAGCATCGTGCGCGAGACGGACGCCATGACCGTGCTCGTGGTGGCCGACGCAAGCGACAGCGTGCCGCTCGAGCTGCGCACCGCCGCCGACCGTGCGGTGCGCGAGGCAGTGATCCGGAAGGAACGCCCCGAGGACCGCGTGGGGGCGGTGACCGTGGCGCGTGACCCGGTGATCGCCTCGATGCCGGCGGATGCGGGCGAGCCCTCGCTCCTCGGGCACGTGGGCGACCTGCAGGCGACGGACCTCGCCGCCGGCGTGCGCATGGCGCTTGCCACGCAGCCCGGCGACACCACGGCGCGCATGCTGCTCGTCACCGACGGCAACGAGACGGCAGGAAGCCTCGAGGAAGCCGCCTCGCTCGCCAAGGCCGCGGGCGTGCCGATCGACGTGGTGCCGCTCGAGTACCGACACGAACGCGAGGTGCTCGTCGAGAGCCTGCGTGCGCCGACCCGGGCGCGCGAAGGACAGTCGGTCGACCTGCGCGTCACGCTGCGCAGCCAGCAGGCCGCGTCCGGCCGGCTCCTCCTGTGGCAGAACGACGAACCCGTCGACCTTGATCCGGAAGGAAGCGGGCTCGGCTACCCGGTCCAGGTCACCCCGGGCGCCACGCTCGTGACGCTTCCCGTGGTGGCCGACGGCACCGGCGCGCAGCGATTCCGCGTGACGTTCGAGCCGGCGGACCCGGCGATGGACGCCGTGCCGCAGAACAACGCCGGCGCCGCGGTGGTCTTCGTCGGCGGCACGGGGCGGGTGCTCGTCATCGAGCCAGATGGCGGCACGGAGTGCGAGGCGCTGGTGCGCGCCTTGCGCGACGCGAGCATCGAGGTGGAGCGTGCGACGCCCGACCAGGCGATGGGGCGAGGGCTTGCCTTCCTCTCCGGCTACGACGCCGTGGTGATGGCGAACCTGCCGCGCTGGAGCTTCGACAACGACTTCGACCGCGGGCTGCACGCCTACGTCCATGACCTCGGCGGCGGCCTCCTGATGCTCGGGGGGCCCGAAGGCTTCGGCGCGGGCGGATGGCTCGGCTCCGAGACCGAGAAGGTGCTTCCCGTGCGGCTCGACCCGCCGCAGACCCGCCAGATCATGCGCGGGGCGCTCGCGCTCCTCATGCACAGTTGCGAGATGCCCGAGGCCAACTACTGGGGCGTGCAGGTGGCGACGAGCGCCATCGACGCGCTCTCGAGCCAGGACTACGCGGGCCTGATCTCACTCGGCGGCGCCGGCTTCGACGGCGGGAAGGGCACGCGCGACGGCTACGGCTGGGGCTTCCCGCTGCAGATCGTCGGCGACAAGGCGCGTGCCAAGGACGCCGCGCGGCGGATGACCGTCGGCGACATGCCGAGCTTCACCGTCCCGATGGAGATGATCCTCGACGAGATGGTGAAGGTGCGCGCCGGCCAGAAGCACGCGATCGTCATCTCCGACGGCGATCCCTCCGCGCCGCCGCCCGAGCTGCTGAACGACTTCAAGGCCGCGAAGGTGACGGTGACGACGGTGCTCCTTGCCGGCGGCGGCTCCTCGAGCCTCGGCCACGGCGGCCCCGAGGACCACCGCAAGATGCAGGCGATCGCCACCAAGACCGGCGGCCGCTTCTACCGCGTGGAGAACCCGCGCAAGCTGCCGGAGATCTTCATCCAGGAGGCGACGGTGGTGTCGCGCTCGCTGATCGTCGAGGGCGACTTCCAGCCGCGGATCGCCGCGGGCGCCACCGGGCCGCTTGCCGGCTTCGACGCGCTGCCCCCGGTGCGCGGCTACGTGCTTTGCGTGCCGCGCGAGGGGCTGGCGCAGTCGCCGGTCACGGTGCGCACGAAGGACGGCGATGACCCGATCTACGCCTACTGGAACTACGGCCTCGGCCGGTCGGTCGCGTTCACCTCGGACGTCACCGGCCGGTGGGGCGCCGCATGGAGCACGTGGGCACGGTTCCGCCCGTTCTGGGAGCAGACCGTGCGCTGGGTGATGCGCCCCGCGATGCCGCAGGACGTCAGCGTCTCGACCCGCGTCGACGGCGACCGTGCGTACATCGAGGTCGAGACCCGCGAGCAGGGGCAGGGCGGATTCGCCGCCGACACGCGCGCCGAGGCGCGGCTCGTGACCCCGGGCGGCAAGGTGCGTGACCTCGCGCTGCGCCAGGTCGGGCCCGGCCGGTTCACCGGCGAGTTCGAGGCGGTCGACCAGGGCGCGTACCTCGCCAACGTCGCCTTCGCGCGCGCGGGCGGTGCCGACGGGCAGGCGCGCGCGGGAAGCGTGCAGGCCGCGGTCAGCGTGCCGTACCCGGCGGAGTACCGCGCCACGCGCGACAACGGCGCGCTGCTCCGCTCGATCGCCGAGCGCACGGGCGGACGCGTGCTGCGGCTTGCCGACGCCGCCACGTGGGAGCTCTTCGACCGCTCCGAGCTCGGCGCCTCGCGCTCGGCGCGTGCGCTGTGGGAACTGGCGGCGATCCTGGCGGCGGTCCTCATCCTGCTCGACGTCGCCTGGCGGCGCATCGCCTTCGACGCGCGCGACGCACGCGAGCTGGCGCAGCGCGTCACCGGCGGCGCGGCCTCCGGCGGCACCGGCAGCGTCGATGCGCTGCGGCGTGCGCGGACGGGTGCGGCGGCCGGCGGCACCGGGGCCACGACGTCGGGCGCCGGCGCGGCGTCCACGCGCTTCGAGGCCTCCGCCGATGCGCCGAAGATGGATGCGCGCGACCTGGCGGCGGAGACCCGCGGCGACGGCTCGGCCGCGGCGACGCCCCCGCAGGCGCCGGACGCCGCACCGGGCGAACCGTCCGACGCGCTCGCGCGGCTGCGCGCCGCACGCCAGCGTGCGCGCGACCAGGGTGACGGCGGTGGACCGGGAGGCGGCGCATGAGCGCGGCACTCCCGCCGGACATCGCGGCCATGCCGCCCTTCGACGCCGGCATCGAGGACGAGCGCACCGCCCAGGAACGCTGCGCGGCCTTCCGCGCCGTCGGCCAGCGCCTGCGCGAGGCGGTGGGGCGACGGCTCGTCGGACAGCAGGCGGTGGTGGACCAGGTGCTCTGGTCGCTGTTTGCGGGCGGGCACGTGCTGCTCGAGGGCGTGCCGGGCCTGGGCAAGACGCTCCTGGTGCGCACCCTCGGCGATGCGCTCCACCTCGGCTTCGCGCGCATCCAGTTCACGCCCGACCTGATGCCCGCGGACATCGTGGGTACGCAGATCCTGGTCGACGACGGGCACGGCCACCGCGTGATGCAATTCCGCCCGGGGCCGATCTTCACGCAGGTGCTGCTGGCCGACGAGGTGAACCGCGCCAGCCCCAAGAGCCAGTCCGCGCTGCTCGAAGCCATGCAGGAACGCGCCGTGACGGTCGGTGGCCACACGCACCGGCTGCGCGACCCGTTCCTGGTGCTTGCCACGCAGAACCCGATCGAGCAGGAGGGCACCTACCCGCTGCCGGAGGCGCAGCTCGACCGGTTCCTCCTGAAGGTCTCGGTGCCGAACGTGGAGCGCGCCGACCTGATGGAGATCCTGCGCCG
>JBJTJU010000055.1:0-2734 GCA_046096165.1 Phycisphaerales bacterium
GCTCTCCGTGCTCCATGCCGAGCCCCTGGTGCTGAAGACCCCGGAACCCGAGGTCTGGGTCGCGAACTTCGCGGAGTCCTCGGTGACCTACGACCTGCAGTTCTGGGTCGCGAGCTACCGCGACCGTGACGCCGCCAACGACCGCATCCGCACGCGCCTCTGGTACGCGCTGCGGGACGCGGGCCTGGAGATCCCCGTTCCCATCCGGACGCTGCGCATGACCGACGCCGCGGAGACCCGCGCGCGCGAGGAAGCCGCCGCCGAGCGCACCGCGACCGCCATCGACGCGCTGCGCGCGTGCCCGCTGTTCGACGACCGCTCGATCTCGGCCGACGAACGGCGCGAGCTGGCGCGCGCCGCGGTGGAACGGCGCTGGGATGCGGCCGAGGCCATCGTCCGCCGCGGCGAGAATTCCGACGCGATGTACGTCATCGTCGACGGCAGCTGCGAGGTGCGCCTGCCCGACGGCGGCACCATCTCGCTGGAGGCGGGCGGGTACTTCGGCGAGATCGCCCTGCTCCTCCGGCAGGAACGCACGGCCGACGTCGTGGCGGGCCCGGCCGGCGCCACCGTGCTCCGGCTGCCGCGCGCAAGCGTTGCGCCGATCCTCGCGCGTCGGCCGGAGTTCCGCGAGCGGGTCGGCACCGTGGCGACGCAGCGGCGCGACGAGACGATGGGCGACGTGGCGTCGGCGTCGGCGCCCCTGCGCCGGGGCGGATTGCTCCGCGAGCTGCTGCGGCTCCTGCGACCCTTCTGAAGCCGTCGAGCTCTGGCCTCGGGGTACACTCCGGCATGCAGATTTCCGCAGAGATTCCCGTCGCAACGGCCGCAGAACTGCAGCCGCTCGCGGGGGAGGATCCGCCGACCGCCGTGCTGCGCGTGGTCGGCGCGCGGGGTGGCCTCGCGCAGACGCTCCGCCCCAACGGCCGTCCGGGAAGCGTGCTCGTCACCGACCCGGCGCTCGTCAAGCAGGTGCTGGTGCGCGGCTCGATGGACGAGGACCTCGGGCTGATCCGCAACTTCGCGCTGCGTGCCGCCGCGCCCCACGGACTCATCTCGCTCACCGGCCAGGAGCACCGCAAGGTGCGCGTGGCGATGGCACCGTGCTTCCGGGGATCGGGCCTGACACCCCTGCAGGACGCACTGGACCGCCGGCTCGAAGGGGGCCTGGACGAATGGCCGGTCGGCGACGCCGCAAGCTCCGCCAAGCTCGTCCTGGACCTGATGACCAAGGTGTTCATGGAGTGGGTGCTCGGGCCGCTTGAGCCCGGACGCGAGCGCGCCCTGTGCGCGGCGGAGCAGTCGCTTCTCGAGGTCTTCCACCATGCGATTCCGGACCTGAACCAGCTCTGGCCCGGCTCCGATGGCGAGGGCCCGGTGTCCTTCGACCAGATGGTGAGCCGATTCTTCGCCCTCCGGACGCTGATCTCCGACACGGTCGAGGAGGCGCCGCGCGGCATGATGGCCCAGCTCGACCAGATGCTGCCGCCGCAGGGTGACGGCCTGCGGCGCAGCGCGCAGCTGACCGACCACGCGATCCACCTGCTGCTTGCCGGCCTCGACACGGTCTCGCAGACGACCGGCCTGCTGCTCCACCACCTTGGCGAGAATCCGGAGCATGTGGACCGCATCGCGGCCGAGGCGACGCTCGGCGGCGAGCAGCCGTTCACCGAGGCGTGCATCAAGGAGATCCTGCGGCTCTACGCGGGCGTGCCGGTGGCGGTGCGCGTCACGGGCCGGCCCGTCGAGGTGCGCGGCCTGGTGATCCCGGCACACCGGCCGCTGATGGCCTTCCTGATCTGCATGCAGCGCGACGCACGCAGCTTCGAGCGGCCGCTCGAGTTCCTCCCGGAACGGTGGCTGGAGGGATCGACCCTCTTCATGGATCCCTCGGCCTACATGCCCTTCGGCACCGGCCCGCACATCTGCCTGGGCGAGACGGCGGCCAAGCTCATCATGCGCCGGCTGGTGCCCGCCATCTGCAGCCGCTTCGCGATCCGTACCGAGACGCCCGGACTGGTGCCGGTCCTGGTGCGCATCGTGGCGCTGCCCATGCGCGCGCCGAAGATCACGCTCTCGCGTCGATGATCGCCGCCGCCCTGGTCATTGCCACGATCGCCGCGGTGCCGGCGCCTGCGGCCGCCGCGGGCGGTGCACCGACCAAGGCCTTCGACCACGTCGTGGTGCTCAGCGTGGACGGCCTGCGACCAGATGCGATCGATGGCCCCGAGGACGGTGCCCTGCCCGGCTTCCGACGCGTGCTGCGCGGCCCGCACACGCTGCAGGCACGGACCGACCCGGACACCACCATCACCCTGCCGAACCACGTCTCGATGCTGACGTCACGGCCCGTGGGCGGTGCCGCAGGCCATGGGTGGTCGGAGAACACGGATCCGCCGGCGGTGCGCCACGGCGGCACGCTGCACCTGCGCAAGGGCGCCTACGTGGCCGGGATATTTGACGTGGCGCATGACCACGGGGTGAACACGGCGGTGATCGCCACCAAGTCGAAGTTCTCGCTGATCGCGCAGAGCTACGACGGATCGGCCGGGGCGCCGGACACCACGGGCCCGGACGACGGGAAGGCGAAGGTCGACCTCTTCGCCTGCACGCGGACGACGAACGACGCATTCCGCCTGGCGAACGCCCAGCTTCGGTCCGGGGCACCGCGGACGCTGACACTGCTCCACATCGCCGAGACCGACTCGACGGGCCACGCGCATGCCTGGGACAT
>JBJTJU010000056.1:0-4078 GCA_046096165.1 Phycisphaerales bacterium
GGATAGCCGAATCCCCGTCTCCCGGCAACGCGCCGCGTCCGCGGCCGTTATCAGGTCACTGGGCGACGAAGTTGTCCGCGGCGTTCCCGGGCCAGGAACGCAGCTGCATCCGGTCGCGGCCAAGCTCGTCCTGCGGAAGCCAGCTGTTGGCGGTCATGCCGCCGGGGCCGCCCTGCTGAAGGGGCGTGGTGCTCCACTCGACCGCCCCGTCGCAGAAGAGGAGGTTCTGCCCCTCGCCACGGTGGTTGCGCGAGTTGATGGCGCGTCCGGCGTGGCGGCCGCTGCGGTGGTCCTCGATCACGGGGTTGGCGTCGGCGACCACGACGGTGCGGCTCGGGGTGTCGAGCATGAACCGCCCGCCGCGGCTCGGCACCCGGTAGGCGAAGCAGGGCCGTCCGGCGGCGCACGCCGGGCAGCGGAGGTGGTCGCCGCCGCAGTAGCCCGCGTCGACCAGCTGCGAGAGGTGCGCGCTGTGGTTCGACTCGGCCCAGCTGGGCACGCCCTGCACGATGCGGATGACGGTCCCGGGGCGGCGGAACTCGATGACGAGCTGCGTCGGCATCTGCGGCACGCCGGGACGCAATCGCTGCGCCTGCGCCGGGGGCACGGCCGGGGCATCGAGGCGGGTGACCTGGTTGGGTTCGCCGGGGCGCGCCGCGAACATGCCGCCGAAGCCGGCCACGGCCGAACGCAGGGGCAGGGCGCCGGCGTTCGACGAGGCGTAGCTGCCGAGCGCCCCGTGCACGGCACGCAGGTTCGACGCACAGAGCGTCGACAGCTTCTGTGCGCGCAGGTTGGCGATCATCGGCACGGTGACGCCCAGGAGCAGCAGCACCACCGCCGCCACGCTCACCAGGTCGGCAAGCCGGAAGGCCGGCGGCCGCGCGAAGCCGATCCGCCGCGACGCGTCGACCGCCTCGTCGTGGGCGGCGATGCGCGCGAGCGTCGCGTCCACCAGCGAGTCGTCGCCCCCGTCCGCGGGGTACGCGTCGAGCACCGACATCTGGCGGATCAAGGCCATCGCGCGGGGGCGGTCGGCCTCGGGAAGCAGGTTCACCCGGGATGCGTCGAAGCCGTGCTCGGCGAGGAAGTCGAGCACGCGCAGGTCGGCATCGCACAGGATGGGGGGTTCGCTCATGCCTTGAACTCCTTGTCGGCATCGGCGCCGCGCGAGCGCCGCGCGGCGGCCTTCCATTGCTCGGCGAAGGTCGCGGTGGCGGCGTGGATGCGGCTCTTGACCGTGCCCAGCGGGATCCCGAGCACCTCGGAGATCTGCTGGTAGCTCATGCGCTGGAAGTAGTTGAGCTGCAGCACCTCGCGGTAGATCGCGGGCATAGCGTCGACGACGTCCTTCACGCGCGCCCGCACCTCGGCGCCCTCCAGCGGGGCCTCGGGCGCGACCTGGTCGGACTCCATGAGGTCGATCACCCGGCCGCCCTCGCCGTCGTTGCCGATCGGCGCATCCAGGCTCGCCATGCGGCGGCGCTTCTGCCGCCGGTGCCAGTCGCGGGCCTTGTTGGCGGCAATGGTGAAGAGCCACGGCTTGAAGGTGCGGTCGCGGTCGAAGGTGTGGGCGGCCACGTGCACCTGCAGGAAGGTCTCCTGGAAGACGTCGTCGGCGGCGGCGTTCGACCCCAGGAACCGGGCCAGGAACCCGTGCAGCTCGCGGCGGTAGCGATCGACGAGCGATGCGAACGCACCGCGGTCGCCGGCCATGTAGTCCGACAGCAGCGACTCGTCAGATCGATCGGCGGCGGTCGCCATGCGTGCGGCCCGGGGAACCTCCGGGCGGGGGATCGCGATGCTACCCCTCGCCCCGGAGGCTCCCTCGCCCGCACCGAGCAGCCGGGAAACCCCGTTCGCGATGGCCGCGTCGAGTCCCGCGAGCGCGGGCCATCGGGCCGTTGCCGGCCTGGTTCCCGGGAAGTCCGCCACGGCGGCGAGCGTCGTCATGCCCGTGCTACGATTCCTCCCCGCGTGCGGGTTCACGCCCGTTTTGGCCGCCCGAGCAGATTTTTCGCGCGCACTGCCCCCAAGTCCCACCCCAGGCACCGACCATGGCCGTTCCGATTTCCCAGATGTGGACCGTGGCCTCGTACGTTCTCGGACAACGGCTCCGCGGTCGCAAGCGCTACCCGCTGGTGCTGATGCTCGAGCCCCTGTTCCGCTGCAACCTGGCCTGCGCCGGCTGCGGCAAGATCCAGTACCCGGCCCACATCCTGAAGCGAAACCTCACCCCCGAGGAGTGCTTCAAGGCCGCCGAGGAGTGCGGCGCGCCGATGGTGAGCATCCCCGGCGGCGAGCCGCTGCTCCACCCGCAGATCAAGGAGATCGTGGAAGGGCTGGTCGCGCGGAAGAAGTACGTCTACCTGTGCACCAACGCGCTGCTCCTCAAGGAGAAGCTCGAGGAGGGGCTCTTCAAGCCCAGCAAGTACCTCAGTTTCAGCGTCCACATGGACGGGCAACGCGAGCACCATGACTTCGCCGTCTGCCGCGAGGGCACCTTCGAGAAGGCCGTCGAGGGCATCCGCCTGGCCGTGAAGATGGGCTTCCGGGTCACGACGAACACCACGCTCTTCGACGGGGCCGACCCCGCCTCGGTGCGCGGCTTCTTCGACGAGATGATGGACCTCGGCGTCGAGGGCATGATGGTCTCGCCGGGCTACGCCTACGACAAGGCGCCCGACCAGCAGAGCTTCCTGGGGCGCCGCAAGACCAACGACCTCTTCGGCATGATCCTCTCCAACCGCAAGAAGCGGTGGAAGTTCAACATGAGCCCGCTGTTCCTGGAGTTCCTGATGGGCAAGCGGGACTTCGAGTGCACGCCCTGGGGCAGCCCGGCCTACAACATCTTCGGCTGGCAGAAGCCCTGCTACCTGCTGCAGGAGGGCTACCACGACACCTTCCGCGAGCTGATCGAGGACACGGCGTGGGACCGCTACGGCGTGAAGAGCGGCAACCCCAAGTGCCCGAACTGCATGGTGCACTGCGGCTACGAGCCGAGCGCCGTGGACTACACCTTCGCGGGCGTGTCCGGCATCTGGGCCAACGTCAAGGCCATCCTCTCGCCGCTCTACCCCGACGAAGCCGCCGCGCGGCGCCTGGCCGAGGAATCGAGGAAGCCGCACCGGCCGATCGAGCGTTTGGTGCAGCTGGGCGTGGCGAAGGACGTCATGGAGAAGACCGCGGCCTGAGCCGAGGCACCCGACCCGCGCGGCGCGCCGTCAGGCGGCGCCGAGGCGGTGGTCGCCGTCGACGAAGACATGCACGGCGCGGCCACGCAGGGCGCGGCCCGAGAACGGGGTGTTCCGGCTCTTCGAGCGCCCGGCCGCGGGGTCGACGGTCCAGGCGGCGTCGGGGTCGATCAGCGTGACGTCGGCCGGCGCGCCGACGCGCAGGGTCCCGAGGCCCATCGAGTCCAGGCCCAGGAGCCGCGCAGGCTGCAGCGTCATCAGCTCGATGAGCCTCGGCCAGCCGATCGCGCCGCTGTCGACCAGCGCCTCGCGGTAGAGGGGCAGGGCGTGCTCGAGCCCGATGATGCCGAACGGGGCGCTCGCGAAGTCGCGCGCCTTCTCGGCCGGCGAGTGCGGCGCGTGGTCGGTGGCCAGCACGTCGATCGTCCCGTCCGCGACCGCGGCGCGCAGCGCCTGCACGTCGCGCGCGGTGCGCAGGGGCGGGTTCATCTTCGCGTCGGTGCGGTCGCCGTCGCAGGCGTCCTCGGTGAGGAGCAGGTGGTGCGGCGAGACCTCGCCGCTCGCGGGCTGGCCCGCGGCGCGCGCGGCGCGCAGCAGGTCGGCGCTGCCGGCCGCGGAGAGGTGCTGCGCGTGGTAGCGCGCACCCACGGCGCGGTTCAGCATCAGGTCGCGCTGCAGCATCAGCTCCTCACCGAGGACGCCTGCGACGGCGACCGCACCGATGCGAAGATGAATCCGCCCCTGCGCACCGCGCGCGCCGTGCAGGCGCTGCGCGCCGCGGTCGCGGACGGGAAGCTCGACGTGCGGGCCCCCGACCACGCGCCGCACTCGCCGGCCGAGCAGGCGCGCGACTTCGCGAGCGCCCCGTTCGGCATCATCGGCCT
>JBJTJU010000057.1:0-5573 GCA_046096165.1 Phycisphaerales bacterium
ATAGCCGGGCTTCTCGACGTACAGCCGGTAGGCGTCCGGATGCTGCTGCTTCAGCTCATCGAGGTTGCGTGCCCGCACGCTCTTGCCATCGACGGTGACGGTGATCCCCGACCCATTCTCTTCGATGGAGACGACCTTCCCATCCTTCTTGAACGAGATGCTCGAGGATGTCGAGCTCGAGCCGCGCGTTGAGGATGAGGATCCGCCATCGCTCGTTGACTGGGCCGGACCCGCACATGCAACGCCGAAGAGCATGGAAGCTCCCGCAATCGCGAGCGTGAGGGTGCGAAGCGCGGCCGACGGACGGGTTCGGAGGGTGCCTGACATGATGAGCCGGATCCTTTCTTCGAGCGATCCGCCGTCGCCCATCGTGCATGCCTGCGCCGGCGCGCGGAACGCCGGGGTCATCATCGATTCCGCCACCGAGACGAGGCAGTGGCCGTAGTCGCGCGCCGCCGTGTCCTGCGTGCGAAGGACCAGTGCGTCGCACGCGAGTTCCTCGCTCGCACGCAGGCCGCGACGGGCGAGCCACGCGAGCGGGTTCCACCAGAACCATGCCACGACCGCCCAGTCGAGCCAGCGGACGAAGTGGTCGCGCCGGCGGACGTGCGCCAGCTCGTGGGTCAGGACGAGGAGCAGCTCGCGCGCGGGCAGCGACCCGACGAGCGACGCCGGGAGCACGACGCTCGGGCGGCCGAAGCACCACCAGACGAACGGGACGCCGTGCGCCTTCGTGATGAGGATGTCCGCCCGCAGCGGCATGGCCAGGCGCGCGGCGGCGCGCTCGGCAAGGCCCAGGACCTTGGCGGATGCCGGTGCGCTTGCCGACTGCAGCAGGCGCCGGAATCGCGCAAGGCGCACCACCGTCCAGGCCACGATGGCGGCCGTGCCGGTGAGCCAGATCGCACCCAGGGCGTGCATCGGATCGATGGTCGTGCCGGCAGGCGGCTGCGATGGAGCGTTGACAGGTGCGAGCGTTTCGATGCTGGCCGCGCCGAACCGGATGTTCACGCTCGCCGCCGAGCGCGGCGCAACTGCTTCAACAGGAGGGACGGCAGGCTTGGACACGGTGGCGCTGGGCACAGCAGGATCGCCCGCCAGTGCCCGGATCGCCGGCAACTCGATCGAGAGGCCGGGCACCGATGCGACCGGCGGCATGGCCAGCCGCACCAGCACCAGCGCCCACGCGAGGTGCGCGACGGATGGATTCCGCCGGCTGCGGCCGATCCACCATGCGATGACCGCAAGCGGTGCGGCGAGAAGGGTGTTGCCCACCACGTACTCGAGCATGGCGGCGGTCACGGCTTCCCCCCGTCGAGGATCTGGCGGAGCCGCCGCAGCTCGGCACGGCTCAGCCGCTTGCGGTCGATGAGGTGCGAGAGGAGCGGCGCGATCGATCCGCCGGTGAGTCGCCCGGCGAGCGTCTCGAGCTGCGCACCCGCGTACTCCTGCCGCGAGATGCACGGGACGAACTTGAACACCGACTCGGCGCGCGCACGGCGCACGAAGTCCTTCTCCTCGAGCCGCTGCAGCAGCCGCTGCACCGTGCCGTGCTGCGACCGGTCGGATGCACCGTACAGACGGTCCTGAACCTGCCGCGCGGAGAGCGCGCCGTGGTCCCAGAGCAGCTCCATCACGGCGAGTTCGGCGTTGGCAAGCGGCACGGGCGGGGTGGGAGGCATGGGCGGCGTCTCCGGGGGTCGGAGGAAGAATACGACGGACTGTCGTGGACGATACGACGGCGTGTCGTAGGTGTCAAGGGCCGTTGGCGCGTCGTCCGGATCGCCTGCGCTACCGTATCTGAATGATCCGACGACGACTCGCGTTCCTTGGATGCACCGTGGCCTCTGCCTGCACCGTCATGGCGTGCACTGCCCCTGCCCCGACCGCTCCCGGCGGGGGGACGACGGCGGCCGTGGCCATGCCCAGCATCGACCGAACGGCGTGGACCTGCATCGAGCTCGTCGGGGCCGACGGACGACCCGTCGCGGTGACCGACCGACCGCCCACGCTCCTCATTGGCGCGGATGGCCGCGCGTCCGGGTTCGCGGGCGTGAACCGCTTCTTCGCGGAGGCCGAGATCGGGAACTCGATCACGGCGGCCACCGCCCCGCTTCGCTTCGGCCCCGTGGGGGCGACGCGCATGGCCGGACCGCCGGAGCGGATGGCCCTTGAGGGAGCCTTCACCGCGATGCTCGGCTCCGTGCGATCGGCGGCGGTCATGAACGAGGCCCGGGGGCCCGTCCTGACCCTGAGCAACGAACGCGGCGCGTGTGCGCGGTTCACGCCGGCGGGCCCCGTCGACGGGGCGCAATGACCGGCCGGCCGGCACGTTCGGCCCGCATGCATGCCTCGGTCCGGCCCGGCCTGCGGTGGATGCTGCTCGTGACGCTCGCGGCAGGCGCGGCAGTCTGGCGTACCCATGCCGAGGCGCAGGCCGCTGCCACCTCGCGCGCGGCTGCGAGCGATCGGATCCTCCTCGACGTCGGGGGACGTGAACGGCAGGCGATCATCGTGAACCCGCCGCCCGCGGAAGCCAGGCGCCCCGCGGTGATCGTGCTGCACGGCGGCATGGGAAGCGCCGAGGACATGCGCGCGCGTTCCGGATTCGACGACGTGGCCCGTGCCAACGGGTTCATGGTCGCCTACGGCCAGGGCACCGAGTTCCGCGACGGCGCCCGTGCCTGGAACACCGGCTCCCTGCTCCGCCGCCAGGTGCGCGATGCTGACGACATCGCCTACCTCGATACGCTCATCGACCGGCTGATCGCCGATCACGGCGCGGATCCGGCGCGCATCTTCATGACCGGAGGGTCGAACGGCGGCATGATGACGCTGACCTACGCCGTGAAGCGCGCCGAGCGGCTCGCAGCCGTCGCCCCGGTGGTCGCGAGCATGTTCTCGTTCGACACGGTGCCGAAGGTGCCGCTCCCGATCCTCTTGGTCAACGGCGCGAAGGACAACGAAGTGCCGCTCGACGGCGGGATGAGCGGCAACCCGTTGGTGCGCGGCGCGCAGTCGGCGCCGTTCAAGCCGGTGCGCGAGGTGGTCGACTTCTGGGTGAAGGCCAACGCCTCCGAGGCGGTCGGCAAGACCACCGTCAGCGGAACGGTCGCTACCACGGTGCACCCGGCGCGGCCGAACGGCGCCGTGACCGAGTTCGTCCTGGACAGCGCCGGCGGGCACGGCTGGCCGGGCTCGCGCGCGCGTCGGGGCGAGAACACCCCGATCTCTGCGTTTCGAGCCGCAGACCGTGTGTGGGCCTTCTTCGCCGACAAGTCGCGAAGCCCGAAGGCGAGCGCCGCCGCACCCGCGTCCGGTGCCAAGGCGGACGTGCTCGACTTCCCCGACCTGGCCGATGCGGCCCGGTCGTCCGCCGGCGCAACCGTGCAGGGAAACCCCCGTCGGGTGCCCATCCGCGTCCACGTGCCGGCGGGCGCCGGGCCATTCCCGGTCGTCGTGGTGTCGCACGGGGCGGGCGGCGACCGGGACACGCACTTCGGCCAGGCGCAGGACCTGGCGTCGCACGGCTATGCCGTCCTGTGCGTGGAGCACGTCGGGAGCAACCGCGAACGCCTGAGGGAGGGCGGACTCCGGATGGGGAAGACCCTCGAGGCGATGACGCGGGATGCAGTCGAGGTGCTCGCGCGACCCAAGGACGTCTCGTTCGCGATCGACCAGGCATCGCGATGGAACCGGGACCATGAGCGTCTCCGTGGCCGGC
This sequence comes from Phycisphaerales bacterium, assembly GCA_046096165.1. Classification (GTDB taxonomy): domain Bacteria; phylum Planctomycetota; class Phycisphaerae; order Phycisphaerales; family SM1A02; genus UBA966. The sequence goes on from JBJTJU010000057.1 coordinate 3,725, forward strand.
TCGACCTCGAGCGCGTGGGCGTCATGGGGCACTCCTTCGGTGCCTACACGACGATGGTCGCGTGCGGCATGCGACCGGCGCTAGATTGGCTCACGCCGCGCGTCGATCCAGGGACCGGACTCGGGCCCGACCTGCGCGATCGGCGCGTGCGCTGCGGGGTTGCACTCTCCCCGCAGGGAGTCGGCGAGCCCTTCTTCGTCGAGGAGAGCTTCGGCAGCCTGCGCGTGCCCTTGCTCGGGATCACCGGCTCGAAGGACGACCAGCAGGGCGAGCGACCCGCCGCCGGCAGGAAGGACGCATTCGCGCGTTGGCCAGCGGGCGACCACCGCCTCGTGTGGATCGTGAACGCGCGCCATGGCGACTTCACCTCGGCCTCGGGCGCATCGGGGCGTTCGCTCCCGTCGCCGACGCGCGAAGACGTGCAGCCCGTCACGCAGGCAGCCACGCTCGCCTTCTTCGACATCCACCTGCGCGGCGACACGGACGCTGCAAGCCGGCTCACCGCCGACGGGCTTCGGCCGTTCCTGCGCGGAGACATCGACGGACTGGAGGTGCTCTCGAGATGATCGCGTGGACGCTTGCCATCGCCCTGTCCCTGTCCTGCGCCACGGCTTCAAGCGCGACCGCATCGGACGCTCCGAGCCCCCTCGCCCCGCCCTCCCCGCGCGATGCGCGCGCCATGGGCGTCGGGCGCCATGTCCCGGATGCGGTGGGCATCGACCTCGACGGCACCCGGCGCGGATGGCGATCGGGCCGCGGCGACGCGGTGACGGTCATCGCCCTCACCAGCGTGACCTGCCCCCTGTGCCGGAAGTTCGGGCCGACGCTCGCGCGCGTCGAGGCGGCGTTCGCGGCGCGCGGCGTGCGCTTCGTCTTCGTGAACGTGAGTGGCACCGATTCGGTGAAGGACATGCGCACGCAGGCGGGGAGCCTCGGACTGAAGGGGCTCTCCCTGCGCGACGCGGACGGGAGCATCGCCGACGCACTCGGTGCGCGCACGACGACCGAGGTCTTCGTGATCGATGCGGCGAACACGCTGGTCTACCGAGGCGCGGCGAGCGACCAGTACGGCACGAACTTCACTTTGGAGGCGGCGCGCCGGCGCTACCTCGAGGACGCGATCGAGGCTGCCCTGGCCGGGCAGGTTCCCGCCGTGCAGGCGACCTCGTCGCCCGGATGCGCGCTTGAGCCGCGCCCGGCTGCGGTGAAGGCGGCATCGGCGTCGGCCGCCACCGTCACGTACGCACGGGACATCGCGCGCATCATCCAGGCCAACTGCGTCGAGTGCCATCGCCAGGGCGGCGTGGGACCGTTTGCGCTCGACTCCTACGAGGCCGTCTCCCGGCGGGCCACGATGATCCGCACGGTGACCGAGGCGGGCACCATGCCGCCCTGGTTTGCCGCACCCGTGCACGCCGCCGACGGCACCGCGGCACTGAGCCCGTGGGCAAACGACCGTTCCATGAGCGAGTCCGACACGCGGGCGATCGCCGCGTGGGTCGATGCCGGAAAGCCCGAGGGCGACCGTGCCGACCTGCCGCTGCCGCGCACGTTTCCGGGCGGTGAATGGACGATCGGGCGCCCGGATGCGGTCTTCCAGATCCCCGCGCCGATCGCCGTGAAGGAGGATGGCTTCATGGCCTACCAGCGCGTCATGGTTCCCACGGGGCTGACCGAGGACCGCTGGGTGAAGGCCGTCCAGATCGTTCCCACCGATCCGTCGGTGGTGCACCACGTGCTGGTGTTCGCGCTGTCGGAGCGCGATGCCGCCGATGCCGAGACGCGGCGTCGGCTGGGGAACGACGAGGCGGGCGGATACTGGGCGGCGTACGTGCCCGGCAACGATTCC
>JBJTJU010000058.1:0-5253 GCA_046096165.1 Phycisphaerales bacterium
GGTTGCCGCGACCGTAGGGGCGCAGCATGTCGAGGCCCTCGACCGCGTCCCGCGTGAACTCCTCGCTCGTCGCCTCCGCGTCGTAGCGGCGCACCGGCCCTGCCCCGGCGCCGGCGCCCGCGGCGCGGCACGCGGCGGAGACGCGCTCGGCGAACGCCGGCACGTCCTCCGCGCGCAGCGTCAGGCCCATCGCGTGGACGTGGCCGCCGCCGCGCTGCATCAGCGCCCCGGCCGCTCCGCGCACGGTGGCGAGCAGGTCGACGCCGTCAACGCTCCGGCCGCTGCCCTTGGCGGTGCCCTTGGCGGTGCCGTCGTCGCGCAGCGAGAGCAGGATCGCCGGCCGTCCGTAGCGCTCGGCCACCTTCGCCGCCACGATGCCCACCACGCCCTCGTGCCAGCGCTTGTCCGCCAGCACGATCGCCCCGGCATCGGCGAGCGCCGGATCGGCATCGATGCGCGCACACGCCTGGGCGAACGCCTCGGCGTCCATCCGCTTGCGGCGCTCGTTCAGCTCCCCGAGGCGCGCGACGATCGCCGCGGCCCGCGCATGGTCGTCGGTCACCAGCAGCTCGACCGCCTCGCGCGCGTGGCCCAGCCGTCCGACGGCGTTGAGCCGCGGCCCGAGCCGGAAGCCGACGTCGGAGGCATCGACCCGCCGCCGGCCGCCGACGCGTGCCTCGTCGAGGAGCGCGCGCAGGCCCACCTGGGTCGTCGACTGCATGAGGTCGAGGCCCTTCGCGACCAGCACGCGGTTCTCGTCGAGAAGCGGCACGACGTCCGCCACCGTGCCGATCGCCACGAGCGGCAGGCATCCGGCGATCGCCGTGCGCAGCACCTGGGCGACGTTGTCGCCGCCGCACCAGGCGCGCGCGAACTCGTTGGCCACCTTGAGCGCCACCGCCGCCCCGCAGACCTGGGTGAACGGCGCGGGCGCGCGGCCGGGCAGCGCCGGGTGGGCGATCGCGTCGGCCTCCGCGACGCTCGACGCGTCGGCATCGTGGTGGTCGGTGACGAGGAGCTCGAGGCCGAGCGCACGCGCACGCCGCGACGGCCCGAGCGCCGAGGCGCCGCAGTCGACGGTGACCACGGTGCGCACGCCGGCCTGGGAGAGCGACTCGAGCGCGCCTTCGTTCAGCCCGTAGCCCTCCTCGAGCCGGTCGGGCACGTACGTGCGCACGTCGGCATCGGGCGCCGCCGCCTTCAGCGTCCGCCACAGCACCGCCGTCGCCGTCATGCCGTCGGCGTCGTAGTCGCCGTAGATGGCGACCGGCCGGGCCGCGCGCACGGCCGCCTCCAGGCGCACCGCCACGTCCGTCGCGCCCGGCATCGTCGAGGAACCGTGGAGCAGCGCGAGGGATCCGGGCCGGTGCAGCAGGTCACGGTCGCGGGGCGTGCCCGGGTCTCCGAGCGCCGGGCGCGCCGCCAGCACCCGCTGGATCAGGCTGCCGCCCACGTCGATTCCCGGACCAACCCAACGACGCGCTGCGGACGGCATCGCGGGGAAGGTACCCCGATGCCGGGCGCGGTAGGCTCCTTCGCGTGACACAGCGATACAAGACCATCCTGCTCTTCGGCGCCCCCGGCGTCGGCAAGGGAACCCAGGGCAAGATCCTCGGCCATATCCCGGGGTTTTTCCACCTCGCCTGCGGCGACGTGTTCCGCGCCATGGACATGACGAGCGACCTCGGGAGGAAGTTCCTGGAGCACAGTTCCCGGGGCGAGCTGGTGCCGGACGAGGTCACCATCGGCATGTGGAAGCAGAACATCCACGCCCAGACGGTGCTCAGCATCTACAAGCCCTCCCAGGACCTCCTGGTGCTCGACGGCATCCCGCGCAGCCTGGCACAGGCGAAGGCCCTCGACCCGTACCTGGAGGTCCTCAACGTCATCCACCTCACCTGCCGCGACGTGGATGCCATGGTCATGCGCATGCGCCGGCGGGCCCTGAAGGAAAACCGCCTCGATGACGCCGACGAGAAGGTGATCCGTCGCCGTTTCGAGGTCTATCAGCGAGAAACCGCGCCCGTGCTCGGTCATTACCCGGAATCTGTCGTCCATGAGGTGGACGCCGTGGGGTCGCCCGCCGTGATCCTGCAGCGCATCCTCGACATCGTGGCGCCGATCCAGGACGCACACTTCCGCAATCCGCTCGCGGGAGACCCGAAAGCCTGAATCTTTGGTTGACGCTCGGCCGAAGGATCAATAGAGTCACACCAGCGGTGTCCGCACGACGGACCGCCGCACGAGCCCCCGGAAGCGCGTCGCGTTGACCTCACGGTCCGCGGCGCGTTTGTTTTTGCCTGGCTGTCTTTGGCCTCGCGCCACCCGTCACGGCCGCCGGGGTGCCGCCTCCGGCTCCGGGCGCAGCTCTTCCGGGATGAGCTCCCGGTACCGCTCGGCCACCGCGCGGAACCACGCCCGCTCGGCGGGGTCGAGCGCCGGCGCCCGCGATGCCGCCTCGAGCTGCGTGAGCCGCGCACGAAGCACCGCGCGGATGCTGACGCCTGGCCCGAGCCCGTCCGCCCGGGCAAGCTGCGCGCGCAACTGCACGATGTCCGGGTGTGCCTCGACGTCGAGCGGCTCGCCCTCGACGCGCGTCGACGGCAGCGAGCGCTCGGGCATCGGGAACGATGCCGCCAGCTCGTCGGCCAGGCGCTCGCGTGCCATGTCGGCCACCGGCGCGGTGAGCCCGCCGTCGCCGAAGCGCTCGAGGTCGTCGCGCGAGCCGACCTCCATGCGCACCTCGATGCGCTGCTCGGCGGCACGCCCGTCGGGACCCGCCTTGACGCGCCCCTGCGCATCGCGCTCGCCGCGCATGACGACCACGTCGATCGGCTCGCCCGGGCGCTTCATCTGCACGATCGCGGTGAGCTCCTGGCTCACGCGCACCGGCCGGCCGTCGATGGAGACGATCCGGTCCCCGGGCTGCAGGTGCTTGCGCGCCGGCATGTTCGGGATGAGGGCGGTCACCGTCACGCCATCGGCGTCGCCGAAGCGTCCGGCCATCTGGATGCCGCGCGCGAGCCGCAGCCACACCTGCTCCTCGGGGACCGCCGGTTCGAGCAGTGCCGCGCTCGCGCGGGCACGCGTGGCGTGGCCGTCGGCGTCCAGCTCGTCCACCAGCGCGTCCACACGCGGGTCGGGCACGACCGTGGCGAGGGCCTCGGGGCGCCACGGCAGCGGCTCGCGCACCTGCGCCGCGGCACCTCGCCCGGCCACGGCGGCCATGAGCGCCGCCGCCAGGCTCAGGGCGAGGCGAACGCGTCCGCCATGCCCTCGATCCACGCGGTCTTCCGTTCGACGTAGCCCAGGAATGCGTCCGCCCGCAGGCGCGCGAAGCGGCCGGCCTTCGCCACGGGAACGACGCTCTCCAGCGTGCACGCCTCGATCATAAGCCAGGGGATCGCACGACGTTCCTCCGGCAGGAGCGGTGCGCCGAGCGCGGCCTCGACGCCCGCGAGGTACGCGCGCATGCGCGGCACGTCGAGCTCGACGCGCCACGCGGCCGCATCGACGCCGACGATCGGGTCGTTGCCGTGGTGGAGGAGCGCGTTCGCCACCTCGCATGCGCGGCGGTCGATGCGCGCGGCGTCGAAGTCGAGGATCGCGCGCAGCGCGCCCGACTCGAAGAGCGCGTTCCCGGGATGCAGGTCGCCGTGCACGGCCATCGATGGCGACGCCGCGAGCCCCGCCTCCTCGGCGCGTGCGTGGGCGCGGTCCGTGCGTTCGACCAGGCGGTCCACGGTCGCGCGAAGGGCGGCCGCGTCGGTATCGGGGTCGGCGCGACGGGCGGCATCGACGACCGGGCGCGCGGCGCCCGCCAGCGAGCCGGGACGGTGAAACGAGATCGACGGTGCGTGCGGCCCGGCCTCGAAGTGCGGCGAGACGCGCAGGAGGCGACCGAGCCCCGCGCCGGCCGCACGCGCCTCAGCCTCGGTGCGTTCCCACCGGACGCCCGGGATCCAGCGGTAGAGCTCCACCAGCACGTCGCCGAGGTCGAGCGACCACGCCCCCTGCGGCGTGTGCGCGAGCGGCGCAAGCGGCACGCCCGCCGCGTCGAGGTACGCCTGGAACCGGTGCAGGAACGACGCATGCCCGGGCGGCATCGACTCCGGCGAGCGCTGCTTGAGCATCCAGTCGCCGCCGGCGGTCTGCAGGCGGCCCTTGGCGAGGCGCGAGGCCCCGCGCGCGATCGGCTCGAAGCGCACGGGCCCGCGCAGGCCGTAGCCGCTCACCACCTCGCGCAGCCGCTCGCGGGTGAGTTCCCCTCGCGGGTGCGGGCTCATTCGGCGTTCTGGGCCTGTTCCTTGATCCGGTCGATGGCCGTCTTGATCTCGACCACGCGGCGGCTGATCTCGACGTCGCCGCTCTTGGAGGCGATGGTGTTCGCCTCGCGCAGCATCTCCTGCGCCAGGAAGTCCAGGGTGCGTCCCGCCGGCTGCGGGTTCGACGCATCGATCACCGAGCGGAACTGGGCGACGTGGCCGGAGAGCCGCGCCACCTCCTCGGCGATGTCGGAGCGCTCTGCGAAGATCGCCACCTCGCGGACGAGGTCGGCGTCGCTCACGGTGACGCCGAGGTCCTTGAGCGCGGTCGCCAGGCGCTGGCGCAGGCGGTCCTGGTAGCCCACGGTCACCTCCGGTGCGCGCACGCGGATCTCCGCGAGGCGCGACTCGACCTGGTCGCCGAACCCGGCAAGCAGCGCACGGAGCGCCTCGCCCTCGCGGCGGCGCATCTCGAGCAGCGCGTCGCACGCCTGCTCGACGAGCCGCATCACCAGCGGGCGCGCCGCCTCGGCCATCGACTCGGCGCGGTCATCGACGATGACCCCGGGAAGCGGCAGCAGGTCGGCCACGCGCAGGTCCTTGCCCAGGCCGTGCAGGCCGGCGCCGCTCAGCTGGTGGATGTACGCCTCGAGCGCCGCGACGTTGATCCGCGCCACCGAACGCGAGGCGACCTCGGTCCAGCGCACGGCGATCGTCACGCTGCCGCGCGCGAGGCGGCGCATCACGGTGGCATCGATGTCGGGCTCGAGCGACTCGAGCTGCGACGTCAGCCGCATCGACGACTTGTAGAAGCGGTTGTTGACGGACCGGACCTCGACGGTGCAGCGCGCGCCGTCGAACTCGGCCGAGGCCGAGCCGAAGCCGGTCATCGACCGGATCATGGCGCGGGAGCCGGGGCGGGCGCGGGAGCGGGCGCCGGGGCCGGTGCGGGGGCCGACTCCGGAGCGGGCGCAGGCGCGGGCACCGG
>JBJTJU010000059.1:0-7082 GCA_046096165.1 Phycisphaerales bacterium
ACCGCGGCGTCCTGGCGGTCGGGCGGCATCGAGCCGTGCAGCGCCACCACGTCGACGCGCTCGGCGCCGGCCATCCCGCGCAGCGCCGCGCGCACCGATTCCACCGTGCGGTCGATCTCGAACGACCCCGGCATGAAGACGAGCGCGTCGCCTTCGGGCACTTCGTCAAGGAGCGCCCGCACCGCACGCCCCGCGCGGTCCCAGACGGGTAGCGCCGCATCGCCCGGCTCGTAGCGCACGGACACCGGGTACGACCGCCCCTCGGCATTCACCGTGCGTGCGCCCAGGTACTGGGCCGCCTGCGCCGCGTCCATGGTGGCGCTCATCGCGGCCACCCGCAGGCCGGGGCGGCGCTCGCGCGCGGCGCGCACCGTGCCGAGCGCCAGGTCCGCCAGCACGCTGCGCTCATGGAACTCGTCGAGCAGCACGCAGCCGATCCCCGCAAGCGAGGGGTCGCGCTGCGCCTGGCGCAGGAACACGCCCTCGGTCACGAACCGCACCCGCGTGCGCGGGCCGACCACGCGCTCGAAGCGCGTCTGGTAGCCGACGTCCTCGCCGAGCGTGCAGCCCATCTCCTGCGCCACGCGGCGCGCGGTCATGCGCGCGGCGAGCCGCCGCGGCTCGAGCACCACCACCTGGCCATCGGAAAGCCCGGACTCCAGGACGATCTGCGGCACCTGCGTGGTCTTGCCGCTGCCCGTGGCCGCGGTCAGCACCAGCGCGCCGCCCGAGCGCAGGGCCTCGGCGATCGCCGCCGCCTCGCGCCGCACGGGAAGCGGCTCGGCTGGCTGCGCGCGCGTCACTGCCCGGTGAGCATGCGGGTGCGCACGGCGTCCATGAAGCGCGAGATCTGCGCCTGCTCGCGCGGGCTCGAGGCGGGTTCCACCTCGGATTCCCAGAAGCCGAGGAACCGGCCCGCGGCGCGGTCGTCCATGGTGCGGCCGGCGACGCGGCGGCGCTGGCGATCCTCGCCGCGCTTCGCTTCCTCGCGCGCGTTGCCGACGATCTCGGCATCGGAGCGCGTGGACTCCTTGCCGGTGGCCGTCGCCTCGGCGAAGCGGAACCAGTCGGCCACCCAGCGGTCGATGAAGGGGCCGCGCTCGGACTCCGGCAGGTTCACGAACTTCTCCGCGCCCTCCGCCAGGATGTCCTTCGCCAGGATGCGCACGTTCTGCGTGAGCTGCTCGCGCACCTTGCCGGTGACGCCCGCCAGGAACGCCGCGGCCACCACGCTGTCCTGCTGGCTCATGCCGCGGAAGCGGCCCACGAAGTCCTGCAGGTACTTGACGCGCTCGGCCACCGGCAGCCGGTTGAAGTCGTCGGTGGTGAAGTAGCCCAGGATGCTGTCGACGGGTGAGTCGAAGATCGACGGCGGCGGCTTCCAGCGCACGTCGAACCACCACCACGCGCCGGCCGAGAGCACGGCCGCGGCCGCCAGCGCCCCGCCCCACGAAGCCAGGCGGCTCCGGTGCTCGGACACCCACTCGGCGACGTCCACCTCGCGCATCGACTCGATCAGGTTCATGGCAAGGCTCCCGGCGGGGGTTCGTCCGGCGGATCGATCTCGGCGATGCGCGCGCTGCCGTCGGTGAACACGCCGTTTCGCTCGCTGCCCACGCGCCGGTGGCGGTCCTGGCTGTCGATGAGGAGCGGGTACTTCGTGCCCTCGGTCTCGTAGAAGGCCGTCATGGCGCGCGCCTCGGCGTCGAGCCGGACGGCGTTCAGCTGGTCCATGGTCATCGACGAGGCATCGAAGGTCATGAGGAGCGTGACCACGTCCGCCTGCACCACGGGCGAGTAGCGCAGGAGCCCCGGCAGGTAGACGTAGCTGGTGCCGGTGGCGGTCGACTCCTCGTCCTCGTCGGCGGGGCAGAGCCACGCGGGGCTCTCGGCCGGGATGAACCCACCCAGCAGCTTCGGCAGCCCGCCGTCGATTCCCGTCTCGGTCACCACCGGCAGGAACTCGCACATCGGCAGCTGGCCGTTTCGCTGCAGCCGGTAGGAGTCGATCGCGGCGAAGTCCTGGCGCAGGTTCGCCATGCAGCCGGTGTTGCGGCTCTCGCGCTGGATGGCGCGCGCGCTGGGGACGATGATCCCCACCAGGATGCCGATGATGGCAACCACCACCATCAGCTCCACGAGGGTGAACGCGCGCCGGGCCATGCGAGAATGATTCTAGGTCCGCCCGCTCAGGCGGCGAACATCGCCTCGACGAAGGCATCCGGGTCGAATGCCTCGACGTCGTCGGGGGTCTCGCCCACGCCCACGAGCTTCACGGGCACGTCGATCGCGTCGCGGATGGCCACCACGATGCCGCCCTTGGCGGTGCCGTCGAGCTTCGCGAGGAAGATGCCCGTCACGTCGCAGGCGGCCTTGAACGCGGCGGCCTGGGCGACGGCATTCTGCCCGCTGGTGGCATCGAGCACCAGGAGCGTCTCGTGCGGCGCACCGGGGATCTTCTTCGCCAGCACGTTTCGGATCTTCGTCAGCTGGCGCATCAAGTGCTCCTGCGTGTGCAGGCGCCCGGCGGTGTCGACCAGGAGCACGTCCGCCCCGCGCGCCACCGCGGCGTCGGCGGCATCGAAGGCGACCGCGGCCGGGTCGGCGCCCGCGGTGCCCTTCACGATGTCGACGCCCAGCCGGCGCGACCATGTCTCGAGCTGCGCCACCGCGCCCGCACGGAACGTGTCCGCGGCACCGAGCAGCACGCTGCGGCCCTGGTCGCGCAGCGAGCGCGCGATCTTCGCCACGCTCGTCGTCTTCCCCGCGCCGTTGATCCCGACCACGAGCACCACCGTCGGCTTCGATGCCGAGACGGCGATCTCGCGCGAGCCCGTGCCGAGCCGCGCCTTGAGCGATGCCTTCAGCCACTCGATGGCGTCCTCGCCGCGCGGCACGCGCCCGGCGCGGAAGTCCGCGCGCAGCCCGGCGGCCAGCTCGCGCGCGGCGCGCACGCCGACGTCCGCGGCCACCAGCCGGCGCTCGATGTCGTCGATCAGTTCCTCGCTGAGCGTGCGGCCATGCAGCACCGAGCGCACGCCGGCCCCGAAGGCCTCGGCGGTCTTGCGCAGCCCGCGGCGGATGGCGTCGATCGCCCCGCGCAGCACGTCAGGAGGCTCCCTGGCCCCCGACGGGGGCGTTCATCACCTTGTCGAGGACGCCGTTGACGAACTTGCCGCTGTCGGCGGTGCCGAACTCCTTGGCGAGCTCGACGGCGTCGCTCACCACCTTGACGTCCGGTGCGTCGGTGCGGCGCAGCTCGTACCAGCCCATGCGCAGCAGGTTGCGGTCCACCACCGGCTGGCGGTGCGACGGCCACTCGCGCGCGATCGCGGAGATCTCGCGGTCGGCCTCGTCGCGGCAGGTCCACACGGCGGTCGCCAGCGCCATGCCGCGCTCCAGGTCGTCGGGGCGCGCATCGGCCGAGGAACCCTCGTCGCTCTCGGCACCCACCAGCGCCGCATCGGACATCTGCCCGGCATCCAGCTGGTAGAGGGCCTGCAGCGCGCAGCGGCGCATGGCAAGCGTCAGGGGCCCGTCGGTCATCGGCGCACCTCCGCCAGCGTGCGGGCCGTGGCGATGGCGGCGCGCATCGCTTCCTCGCCCTTGTTCCCCAGTGCCCCGCCGGCGCGCGCACGCGCCTGCTCCAGGCTGTCGACCGTGAGCACCGCGAGGCCCACGGGCTTGCCGCGGGCCACCGAGGTGCGCGCCAGCTCGGTGGTGACCGCCTGCCCCAGCACGCGGTCATGCGACGTCTCGCCGCGCACGATGCAGCCGATCGCGATCGCCAGGTCCACGTCCGCGCGGCCGAGCACCGCATCGACGAGCACCGGCAGTTCGAAGGCGCCCGCCGCCGGCAGCACGCGCACGTCGCGGTCGAGCCCGCCCGCGGCGACGAACGCGCGGCGCGCGCCATCCACCATCGCGCCGGTCACGTCGCCGTGGTAGGCGCTCGCGACCACCGCGGCACGGATGCCACGCGCGTCGACGGGAATGGAGGGGACGTCCTTCACGGGAACGCGCGATGGGCGCGAACGAAGATCGTAGCACTGCCCCCGTTAGGATGGCCGCGGTGCGTCCCGTCGCCGCGCGCATCCTCGACGCGTTCCAGCTGACGAGGCTCTCGCTCGCCTTCGGCGCGGTGTGCGAGCTGTGGCTGGTGACGCTCCTGACGCGCGCCGACCCGCGCTACGTGCACCTGCCCGTCTACCACATGCCCCTGTGGAAGGCGCTCTTCGCCACGGGCCTCGTGGCCATCGGGCTGTTCGCCTTCGCCGCAAGCCTGAATGACCTGCTCGACATCCGGCACGACCGGCAGTTCAGCCCCGAGCGCCCGCTGGCCGCGGGCCGCATCCGTACCTCGAGCGCCGCGATGGTGTCGTTCGCCTCGCTCATGATGGCGGTGGTGGCGGCAAGCGTGCTGGGCGAGGCGGCGCTGGTGCTGACCGTGGCCGTCGCGGCGGCCATCCTCTTCTACGACGCGATCGGCAAGCACATCCCGTCGGTGGGCATCGTCACCATCGGCCTCGCCCACGCGGCGAACATGTTCATCCCGAACTGGACCATGACCTTCACGCTGCCGGTGTGGTGGTCGATGTCGCACGCGGTGGCGATCGCCGCAAGCGTGCACCGCATCGAGGACAAGCGGCCGTACTTCGGCATGCGACGCATCCTGTCGCTGGTGGCGGCGTGGCTCTTCTGGTCGGCGGTGCTCCTGGGCGGCGGCGCGTTCGCGAGCGCCGGCTCGGCGGGCGGCTTCTGGCCGCAGATCTCGCGCGGCGACCAGCTGGTGGGCAGCGGGCCCATCGGGCTGGTGTGGCCGGTGCTGGCGCTGGCCGGGTTCCTGCTCCTGGTGCGCGCGAAGGTGGCCGGGCACCCGGGCCCGGTCGGGTCGGAGAAGCTCCGCCGCTACGGCGCGATGTGGCAGGCGGTCTATGCGGCGGCGTGGCTCATGGCCGCGGGCCTGCACGCCGAGGCGCTCGGCATGGCGGTCCTCGCGGTGGCGGGGCTGGTGGCCATGACGCTCCTCAAGGAGATCAACGGCCTCTCGGGCCGGCCGGTCGGCTGGCGCTGAGGCGCGCGGTGGCGGCCGCGGCGCGCCCGCGGCTCCATGCGCGAAAGTAGCCTTCCCGCGTGCCCTCGCCCCTGATGGTGCTCCATGCCATGGCCGCGGCCCTCGCGTGCGCGCTGCCCGCGGCCGCGCAGCTGGCCGCCGCACCGGAGGAGGCGGATGCACCGGCCGTCGTCAGCGTGCCCATCACCGGCGACCGCCTCGGCGGGTTCGTGCTGCCCACCGAGCCCGGCACGTGGCCGCTCGTGCTGCGCGCCGAGCAGGCCAGCGCGTGGAAGGTCGAGACGACGCAGCGGCTCTACCTCACGGGCCGCGTGAGCGTGGCGATGGGCGCCTACGACTTCACCGCCGACCGTGCGGTGCTCTGGATCGAGCGCATCCCGAGCGCCAAGGGCATCGTCACGCAGCTGGCGATCTGGTTCCCCGAGACCATCGAGCCGACGAAGGCCGCGGGCCTCGGTGCCGGCGGCAGCAACCTCTTCGTCACCGCCAGCACCTACGGCGACGTCAACCTCTCGGCGGTGCTCTTCGACCCGCGCATGCCGCCCGCGAACCCCGACATCGCGCGCGCGCAGCAGCGCATGGCCGCGTACCTCGGGGGCCTGGCCGCGAAGCCGCCGCCGATCCGCATCCTGCCCGAGGTGCTGCGTCCGTCCCCGCCGCCGCCGCCGCCGCCGCTCGTGGTGGGCGGGGTGGCGCCCGCGGATCCGAGCGTGGCCGCCGCGCTCGAGGTGGCCGGCCAGCGCGCCGCCACGCGCCCGCTGCTTGAGTTCCGCGACCTGCCGCCCGCGGTGGTGGCGAAGCCCCAGCCCGGCGAGGCCTTCGACCCCGGCGTGCCGCGCCCGATCGTGGCGCCGGACAGCACCGTCGCCTTCGCCGCCGAGGAAGTGGCCGCCGACGCCGCCAGCGACACCGTCACGCTCACCACCGGCGTCGCGATCGACGTGATGCCCCGCTTCGACGGCGGGGCCACGCGCGCGCTCCAGATGCACGCCGACCGCGCGGTGATCTTCATGCGCACGGGAACGCTCGAGGCCCTGCGCACCGGCGCCGCCGAGACGCGCGCCGACTCGGTGGTCGGGGTCTACCTCGAGGGCGACGTCCACGCGACGGACTTCACCTACTCGATCCGCGCCAAGCGCGCCTACTACGACTTCGACCAAAACCAGGCCACCATGGTCGAGGGCGTGCTGCGCACCAAGGACCGCACGGGGATCCCGCTCATCGCGCGGGCGCGCGAGCTGCGGCAGTACTCGGCGCGGCAGTTCGAGGTCGAGGGCGCGCGCGTCTCGATGAGCGAGTTCTTCGAGCCGCACCTCTCGATCGGCGTCGAGCGCGCCACCATCACCGAGGTCGAGACCGGGTCCGGCGAAGGGACCAACCGCATCTCCGCCCGCAACGTCACCTTCGACGCCGGCGGCGTGCCGTTCTTCTGGCTGCCGGTGTTCGAGGCCGAAGGCACGCTGAAGCCCCCGGTCCGGCGCCTGAGCGGCAACTACAACGAGATCACCGGCGCCCAGATCGTGACGTACTGGGACATCATGACCATCCTCGGCATGACGCCGCCGGAGAACACCGAGCTGAACCTGGTGGCGCTCGGCTACACGAACTGGGGCGTCGGCCTGGGCCTGGAGGGAACGCTGCTCGGCGCGCGGCTCGACCTGCTGGGCATCTACGACTTCCAGAACGAGGAGCAGACCTCGGCCGGCGCACGGCTCGTCTCGCCGAACCAGTGGCGCGGCACGGCATCCGCCGACCGCACCTTCACCTTCTCCGACTCCGCCAAGCTCCAGCTGCAGGGGTCGTACGTCTCCGACGCGTCGTTCATGCAGACCTGGCGGCAGATGCAGTTCTCGAACAGCTTCCAGCGCGAGACCAGCGGCTACGCGGTCGACGTCGGCGAGCGCGACGAGCTGTCGCTCCTGATCTCGGCGCCGACGAACGGCGTGATCACGAGCAGCGCGCAGCTGGCGGCGCGTCCCTACCAGGTGCTCAAGTACCCCGAGGGCGC
>JBJTJU010000060.1:0-4277 GCA_046096165.1 Phycisphaerales bacterium
CGTTCATGGACGACCAGGGGCTTCGCGACCGGCTGGCGGCGATCGAGGCACGGCTCTCCGGCATCGAGCGCCGACTGAGCGGCGTGGCGTGGGAGCAGGAGCCGCCGGCGCAGTTGCCGGGTGCGCGGCCCGCGCCGGTGCAGCCGATCGCGCCGAGTGCGCCGATGTCGGTGCCTGCGCCCGTGACACCGGCGTCCGTCCCTGCACCCGCGCCACACCCCGCACCCGCCCGCGCGCTTGACTCCGCCGCCGCGCACCGCGACGGCCTCGAGCGCTTCCTCGGCGTCAAGGTCGCGGCGTGGGTCGGCGGCATCATCGTCATCGCCGCGATCGCCGTCTTCGCGCGCTTCGTGATCGAGCAAGGGTGGCTCGGCCGCCTGGCGCCGTCCCTCAAGCTGGCGCTCGCCTATGCGCTCTCGGGCGCGTTCGTCGTCGCGGGAAGCGTGCTGCGCGAGCGGATCGGTCGCTTCCCGAGCGCGGCGCTGCTGGCGGCAGGCATCGGCGGCCTGTACGTGTCGACGTGCGCGGGCGTCACGCCGTTCGACGTGTTCGGGCCGGGCGCGGCGCTCCTGGCGGGCGTCGCGGTGGCCGTGGCCGGCGGGCTGGTGACCTACCGATCGTCCGAACCCGTGGTCGGCGGCATCAGCCTGATCGGTGCGTACCTCGTGCCTGCGTTCATGGGGTGGAACCGTCCCGAGGTCATGGAAACGTCGGGGCAGCTGGTGATGTCCGGCGCGGCGTTCACCGCGACCTATGCGATCGCGCTGGTGCTGGCGCGCGTGGGCCCGCCGTCGTTTGCCGCATTCCGGCATACGGGCGCGCTGCAGGCGCTCGCGGGCGTGCAGCTCTGCATGGCGGTTGGGTGGCAGCCGTCGGTGACCATCGCGTCGTTCGTGTTCCTGTGGTGGGCGATGGCGGTGGGCGAGTGCACCTACGCCGCGATGCAGGGGCGCCTGCGGACCATGAACCTGGCGTACTCCGTGGGGGCGACGCTGGTGGCTGCGCCGATTGCGGTGCACGGCCTGCGGAATGCCGTCCCGTGGGTGGACGTGCATGCGTGGATCCCCCTCGTGATGGCCGCGGCGTGCGCCGGCGCGTCGGTGCCGCTGCGTGCGCTGGTGCCGGCGGGCGGCGTCGATGCACGCGATGCCGAGGAAGACCCCGCGTCATCGGCGATGGTGGCGGCCGCGGCGCAGCAGGCGAAGGTGCTTGCGGTGCTGGGCGGGGCGCTGATCCTGGTGCAGGTGGGGATCCTGGTGCGGGGCGATGCGCTGCCGGCCGCATGGGCGGTGCTCGGCGTGGTCACGGTGCACATGGGTCGGTCGTCGCGCACGCCGATCCTGGCGGGCCTCGGGTTCGCGTCGATGGTGCTCTCGGTCCTGGCGCTCGCGGCGTTCAAGCTGCTTCCGGGGCTTGGCGTCGCGGGAACGGTGGTGTGGCAGCACCCGCCGGCCGGGTCGGGCGAGCAGTCGATGTGGGGGATCCGCATCTCGACCGGCCTGTGGTCGCCGGTGGCGGTGGCGTTCGCGCTGCTCTTTGCGGCGCGTGCGTGGTCGATGGGAAGCGACCCATCGGGCCGGCCGCGCGCGGGGTCGGTGTTCCTGGCGGGGTGCGCGGCGATCGCGTGGACGGTGCTGTCGTTCCTGGCATGTGACCGGTACGCGGCGCTCGCGGCGTTGCTTGCGATTCCCGTGGCGGCGGTGCTTGCGGGGCGCACGCACAGCCTGGTGAAGCTCGTGTCGATGACCTGGGCGCTGATCGCCGCGTGCGGTTGGTACGTCGTGACCCTCGTCGAGGCGACGGGGCTCGACGGGCCGCCGTCACGCCCCGCGGGCGGCATGGTGCTGGCGGCGCTGGTGTGCGCGGCGCTGGCGCTGGTCTCCCGCCGCTACCGCACCGAGCGCTTCGGCCAGGTGCCGGCGGCGGCGGCGCTCGGGTTCGGCCTGGCGGCGATGGCGGTGCTGCTTGTCATCGAGACGCACCTGCGTGGCGATGGAGTGGCGTCGGAGCGCACGGGCATCGAGTTCGCTGCGATGGCGGTGGTGGTCGTGGCGACCCTCGGCACGCTTTGGGCGCGCCGTGCGCGCATGGACATGGTGGAGTCGGTCGGGCAGGTGGGCGTGGGGCTTGCCACGTGCGCCGTGCTCTTCGTGGCGGTCGCCGAGGCGGCCGCGCCGAGCGCCGGGCGGACGTGGGTGGAGCACTGGCTCCTCAATACGTCGACGCTCGCGGCGCTGGTGATCGCGGGGTGCGCGTGGGCGCTGCGCCCGCTGCTTCCGGGCCTCTTCGCGCTGGCGGCGGTCGTGTTCACGTCCGCGATGGTGGTGAAGTTCTTCGAGCCCATGGTGAGCCCGCCGTTCGCGTCGACCGTGGCGATCCAGCGCGTGGCCCTCAGCGCATGGGTGGCGCTGGTGGCCGTGGGCCTGGTGGTCATGGGGTTCCGCCGTGCGGAGGTGCGCACGCGCTGGGTGGGACTCATCCTCCTGGGCACCGTCGCGCTGAAGGTGCTGGTGATCGACATGGCCGAGGCGGAGCCCGCGTGGCGCGTGGTGGCCCTGATGGTGACCGGCATCCTGCTCGTGGTCACGAGCGTGGTGTATTCGCGGGCCGGGCGCGCGGGGGCGTGACCGGTGCGAACAGGTCGATCGGGCCGCACCCGCCGCCGAGGCCGGGCGCGCGCTCGATGGCCGTTCGGACGAAGCGCTTCGCCTCGGTGACCGCGTCCACGAGGTGCTCGCCGTGCGCGAGGCGTGCCGTGATCGACGCGGACAGGATGCAGCCGGTGCCGTGGGTGTGCGTGCTGGCGATTCGCGCCGCGCGCAGGCACGTGGCATGGCCGTCCGACCACAGGAGGTCCATCGCGTCGCCGTCGAGGTGGCCGCCCTTCACCAGCACGTGGCGCGCACCGAGCGAGGCGATGGCGCGCGCCGCGCGTTCCATGCCGTCCGCGTCGCGGACCTCGAAGCCGGCGAGGCGTGACGCCTCCGCCAGGTTCGGCGTCACCAGGTGCGCGCAGGGCAGCAGCGCACGCACGAACGTGTCCACGGCGTCGTCTGCCATCAGCGGCGCGCCGTGCTTGCTCACCAGGACCGGGTCGACGACGAGCGGGAACGCGAACGACCGCGCCCGCGACGCCACCGCCTCGATCACCGCGGCGCTCCCGAGCGCGCCGGTCTTGGCCGCACGCGGCGGGATGTCGGCGACCACCGCCTCGATCTGCCGCAGCACGCACGCCGGGTCGAGCACCTCGACCGCCGAGACGGTGCGCGTGTTCTGCACGGTGAGCAGCGTGACCACGGCCTCGCCGTAGGCGCCGTGCGCGTGGAAGGCCTTGAGGTCGGCCTGCAGCCCGGCCCCGCCCGAGGGGTCGGAGCCGGCGATCGTCAGCGCGACCGGGGTCATGGCGCGGCGGGCGGCGCGGCGGGCGGCGACGGCGGGGCCGGTGCCGCCACCGGCGTGCCGTGGCGGGTCAACGCCACCTCGCGCAGGCGCTCGCCGATGTCGGGGAAGCGCTCGAGCAGGCGCGTGAAGGCGCCGCGGTCGAGGGCGTACAGGTCGCAGTAGGTGGCGGCCTGCACCGACGCGTTGCGGGGCTGGTTGGTGAAGAGCGCGACCTCGCCGAAGAAGTTGCCGTCGGAGAGGCGTCCCACCTCGTCGTCGCCGCGCAGCACCTTGAGCGTGCCCTCGATGACGAAGTACATCCGGTCGCCGGGCTGGCCCTGACGGAAGACATGCTCGCCGGGCACGTACACGTCCGGGCGCAGGGAGAGCGCCACTTCCTCCAGGAACGCCTCGGACAGCCCGCGGAAGAGCGGGATGCGCGAGAGCAGGTCGCGCTTCAGCTCCATCTCCACCTCGCGCCGCAGCCCGGGGGGCAGGGTGCCCAGGAACGACGCCTCGTCGAACCCGAGCCGCCGCCTCCACACGTAGGCGTAGTAGTCCAGGATCCGCGCCCGCAGCTCAGGCGGCAGGTCGCGGTGCTTGATGAAGGTGTTCAGGCGGTCGATGTTCTCGAAGTACTGCGTCTTCGCCGGGTCGCGCCGCGCCAGCATGCCCGCGACGTTGCCGATCACGTAGCCGTACACGGCGACGCCCGTCAGCATCACGCCGATCGCGAAGACGCGCTGCAGGTTGGTGACCGGGGTGGTCTCGCCGTAGCCGACCGTGGCCAGCGTCTCCACCACCCAGTAGTAGGAGGCGAGGTAGCGCGTGGCCGCGTCACCCTCGTAGGTCGGGGTGATCGAGCTCCAGGCGCAGGCCAGCCAGTGCGCGGTGAG
>JBJTJU010000061.1:0-20867 GCA_046096165.1 Phycisphaerales bacterium
TCCGGGAGGAATCGCGGCGGCATCGCCCGTTTCCACCATGGAGGCGACCGGCAGCGCGCAGGCATCGATCATCGCCGCCCCGGCCGGCCGCAGGTTCCCGGATCGGCCGAGGCCGCCGAAGGGAAGCTTCCCGCTCGCCCCGGCCGTGCCGCAGTTGACGTTGATGCACCCCGCGCGCAGCCCGGCCATGGCGCGCCGCACCGAGTCGTCGCTGCGGGTGAAGATGCTGGCGGCGAGCCCGAACTCGGTGGCGTTCGCCTGCACGATCGCATCGTCGAGGTCCCGCACCACGGCCACCTGCGCCAGGGGGCCGAATACCTCGTGGTCGGTGGCGACCTCGAAGGCGTCGACCTGCAGCACGCCGGGCGTCGCGAACCAGCCGTCGCCGGCCGGGGCGCGGCCCTCGAGCAGCACCCGTGCGCCGCGGTCGGCCGCTTCCTGCTGGAATCGGAACACGGACTCGCGCGCCTCGCGGGAGACGAGCGGGCCCATGAACGGCGCGGGATCGGCATCGCCCGCCCCCACCGTGAGCGACCGCGCGCACTCGAGGAACGCCGCGATGAACCGGTCGGCGACGCGCTCGTGCACCACGATGCGGCGCGTGCACGTGCAGCGCTGGCCGGTCGTGAGGTACGCGCACCGCACGCACTCGATCACCGCCTGGCGCAGGTCGGCGTCGTCGAGGACGATCGCGGGATTGCTGCCGCCCATCTCCAGGGCCACCATGCGCCCCGGGCGGTCGAGGTTCGCCTCCAGGATCCGCCGCCCCACCGGCCAGCTGCCGGTGAACAGCACGCCATCCACCTCGGGGTGGGCGACGAGCGATGCCGCCACGTCGCCGCGGCCCTGCACCAGCCCGAACACGCCCGGGGGCATGCCGGCCTCGGCCATCAGCTCGGCCATGAGCGCGCCGGTTGCCGGCACCTTCTCGCTCGGCTTGAAGACGACGGTGTTGCCGGCAAGAAGCGCCGGCACCCAGTGCCCGTTCGGCAGGTGCGCCGGGAAGTTGAACGGGCCCACCACCGCCATCACGCCGACGGGCCGGTGCCAGCACCGGCTGACGCGCGTCGGGCCGGCGGGGATGTCGTAGTCCTCGATGCGCGCGCGCACGCGCGGCTCCAGGGTCACCGCGACCTTCTCGGCGAGCAGCGCCGCCTCCTGGCGGGCCTCGACGAGGGTCTTCCCCATCTCGGCGGTGATGAGCGCGGCGATGCGCTCCGCGTGGCGCTTCGTGACCTCGGCCCATGCACGCAGGCGGTCGGCGCGGGCCTCGGGTGCGAGCGCCGCCCACGCCGGGAGCGCCGCACGCGCCGCGCGCACGGCACGGTCGGCCGCGCGCGGATCGACGGACGCGCGCCCCACCTCGCGGGCGGGACGCGCCGGGTCGAAGGACACCAGGTCCGCCGAGTGATCGATCATGCCTGCCCGAGTTCCGTGATGCCGATCGCCGCACCCGGACGCGCGCCGATCGCCGCGGCGGCCGCCGCGGCCCTGCGCACCCGTTCGCCGTCGAGCTCGACGACCGCGCGCACCGCGCGGAAGCCGAGCGCCGCATCGGCCGCGCAGCTCACGAACGCGGGTCGGCCGCCCTGCGGCTCGCCCGCCTCGCGGGTCGCGCGCCGCGTGGCGCGCACCAGCGGGATCGAGTCCACCTCGGCCTCGAGGTACGGCCCGCCGTCGAAGGGATCGCAGCGGTCGTGGTACCGGAATCCCTGCTTCTCGAGCATCGCCCTGGCCGGCCGCGTCTCCTCGCCCACCTTCCCGATCAGGTTGCGCGCCTCCGGGGGCAGCGTGCTGGCGTAGATCTCCGCGCGCGGCAGCAGGCTCGTCATGAACTCCTTGCTGTGCTGGCAGAAGGCGTCGGCCTCGGTGTAGCTCAGGTTGATGAAGCGCCGGCCGAAGAACTCCCAGAACAGCGTGTTGCTGTCGGGCGTGAGCGGACCCATCAGCTCGGCGATGACGCGCGGCTGGAACAGCGCGCGGTTGAGTCCCAGGAAGTGGAAGCGCACGAGCGAGAGCAGCGAGCCGAGCTTCTCGCGGTGGCCTCGGTAGCCGGGCGCCAGGATGAGGCCGCCGAGCTCGCTCGGGCCGCTCTCGTCGGTCATCACCTGGATGGTCATGTGCACCGCGCCGGTGTTCAGGTCGCGGCTGAAGTGCTCGCGGCGGCGCACCTGCAGGTAGATCTGCGGCCAGCCCTCCCAGCCGATGCGGCAGATCAGCGAGCTCGTGCCCACCACGCCGCCGGTCTCGGCATCCTCCAGGACGAACATGAACTGGCGCTGGCGGTCGTCGTCCACCTCGCCGGCGAAGCTGCGGCGGCTGCGCGCGACCTTCGCCGCGATGATGTCGCGGTCGGCGGGAAGGTTGATGAAATGCACCATCCGCGCCAGCTTGAGGAGCGTCTGGACGTCGTCGGGGATGGCCTGGCGGATCACGAACACCGGACCATCAGTATCGGCGCTTTCCGTGCCCGGATTGACTGTCCGAGAATCGCCGCGGCCGGAGGCTCACCGCCTCATCGCCCGCTCGACGATCTCGAACACCGGGCCCCAGTGCTCCGGCTGCATCACGCCGACCGGGGGAAGCATGCGCACGTGGTACGGGTCGTGGCCGCAGTAGAAGGCCATCACGCCCTCCTCGAACATGGCGTGCAGCAGCTTCATGACCCGGTCCTTGTTGCCGCCGTAGGGCGTGAAGCGGCACATGCCGCCGGTGCCGCCCACCCACTCGCGGTGCTCGCGGCCGAAGGCCAGGCGCACCGGCTCGAAGCACGAGGGATTCCGCTCGACGAGCCGCGCCACGTGCTGGCGGAACGCCGCGTGCAGGCGCGCGTTGCGCCCCTCGGGTCCGTAGTACCCGCCGTCGCGCATGGTGCGCAGCGCCTCCAGGCCCACCGCGAAGGCCGAGGTGCTCGCGGTGAACGTGCCGCTCAGGAGCCCGGGCTTCGGGTTCATGTCGGCGGCGAAGAGGCACGCGCATGCCTGGCTCATCTTGCCCACGGTCACCACGTCGACGTGCTGGCCGAGGTCGAGCGTCTCGAAGCAGAACATGCGCTCGGTGCGGCCGAATGACTGCACCTCGTCGTCCCACACCGGGATCTTCGCCGCCTTGCAGGTCTCGATCAGCGCCATGAAGAACTCGCGCGGCGCGACGTTGAATCCGCCCTCGCCCTGCACCAGCTCCATCACGAAGCAGGCGTGCTGCCCGGGGTAGCGGTGGAGGTACTGCTTCAGGTGCCACACCGCCATCTCGATGGAGCGCGCCCCGAGCTGCGGGTCGTAGAAGGGCATGTAGTCGACGAGCGTCGAGAGCGGGATGCCCTGCCGGTAGGCCGCGGCGTCGCCGATCTGGGACATGGTCACCGATCGGCCCAGGAAGCAGTCCTGGAAGGCCAGCACGCGCGCCGCGCCCCCGGTCTTCTGCATGCACACCTTGAGGGCCGATTCGTTGGCCATGCACCCGGAGTTCGTCACGAAGCAGTGCGCGAGCCGGCTCGTTCGCGCGGCCTCCTGCACCAGGAACTCGGCGAACGCCACGCTGTCCGGGTTCGACGCGAGGTTCCCCTGCATGCAGAGGTCGGACATCGCCCCGCGCAGCGCCGCCGCCATCATGCGCGGGTCGCCGTGCCCGAACATGTGCACGCCGATCCCGTTGATCATGTCCCACTTCACGCTGCCGTCGGCAAGCTCGACCAAGGGGCCGTTGCCCATCCCCGCCCCGAGGTAGGGCATGAGCGGCCCGCGGCCGCGCACGGCCGCCGTGCGGGCCAGGGCCTGCTCGAACGCCGCCTTGCGCGCCGGGTCGGCGGGCCGGGCGCCGGTGATCCGCGCCTGCGCCGCGCGTGCGGCCGCCACGATCGCGTCGATGTGCCCGGCGATCGCCGGGTCGGAGGCAAGCGGTGACGGGGTCGCGCTGATCAGTTCGGTCATCGGGGTCATCCTAGGAAACGGGAGGCGGGGAGGCGGCCGTGCGCACGAGCGACATCGCCAGGAGCTGCGCGCGGTCGACCAGGCCGTCGAGGTCGACCCACTCGTCGGTGCGGTGCAGGTTGCCGCCGCGGACGCCCAGCGTGTCCAGGGTCGGCAGGCCCGCGGCCTGGAGGTTGTTGCCGTCGCAGACGCCGCCGGTGCGCCCGCGTGCGAGCGGATGCCCGAGCTCATCGGCCGCACGCTCGACGATGCGCACCAGGTGCTCGACCGGTGCGGTGAGCGGCTTGGCGGGCCGCCCGACGATGCGCTGCACGCGCACCCGCGGCACGTCGCCCTCGCCGCCCTCGGCCAGCGCGTCGAGCCCGCGCTCGAGCTCGGCCTGCGCGGCATCCCCCGAGAATCGCATGTTTCCCCACGCATGGGCCCGGTCCGGCACGATGTTCGTCGCCGCCCCGCCCTGCAGCGGTCCGACGTTGACGATGCGCCCGCCGTGCGCCGAGGTGAGGTCCTCCGCGCGAAGCACCCGCTCGCAGAGGACGCGCACCGCGCTCACGCCGCGCGCATGGTCGCGGCCGGCGTGGGCCGCGCGGCCCACCGCGTCGATCCGGAACTGCCCCGCGCCCATCCGCTCGACGACCAGCGTGCCGCCCTCGCCCGCCGGCTCGAGCGCGAACCCCGCCGCGTGGCCCGCGGCGCACGCGCGCAGCGCGCGGTCGGACCCGAAGCTCCCCGATTCCTCGTCGGGCCCCAGGATGAAGCTCCATGCGAGCTCGCCGCCCGCATCGCGGATCGCCTCGAGCGCCGCGCACGCGATCACGAGCCCGCCCTTCATGTCGGCGGCACCGGGGCCCGTCGCGCGCCCGCCGCCCGAGGCCGTCAGGGCTCGGAACGGGCCGTGCGGGTCGTGCACCGTGTCGAAGTGGCCGCTCAGGAGCAGCCGCGGCCCGCGGCCCGCGCGGCGCGCGACCAGGATGTCCGCCCCCGCCGCCGAGGATGCCTGCCACGGCGGGTCGATCCACGCGGGCCGCGCGTCGCACGGCACGTCCTCGAGGTCCGCGCCGAGCGCGCGCAGCCGGTCGGCCAGCGCCGCCCGCTGGCGCGCCAGGCCCGGCGCGAAGCCATGGCCGGTCGGGATCGCCACCCACGCCGCCAGCTCGTCCTCCATGCGCGCGCGCATCGCGGAGAGCCGCGCGCACGCATCGCGCTCGATTGCCTGCAGGTTCATGCCCCACCCCCCGGCCATGCGCCGAGGTCAAGCTTGCCCTCGTACACCTCGACCGCCGGGCCCGTCATGCGGACGCCCGACTCGCCGCCGTCCCACGAGAGGTGCAGGTCGCCGCCCGGCAGGTGCGCCAGGAGCGGCGAGCGCGTGCGCCCGGTCACCAGGCCGGCCACGCATACGGCGCTGGCGCCCGTGCCGCAGGCCTGCGTGGCGCCGCTGCCGCGTTCCCAGGTGCGCATCCGCACCTCGCCGGGGCCCACCACCTGGACGAAGTGCGCGTTCACGCGCTCCGGGAACCACGCATGCCGCTCCAGGAACGGGCCCGCGTGCCCGAGCGGCACCTGCGACACGTCCCGGCAGTAGAGCACCGCGTGCGGGTTTCCCATCGAGACGAGCGTCATGCGCGGCTCGAGCCCGCACGCCGACTGCCACCCTGCGGGTGCACCGCAGCCCCGCCAGAATGCCTCGTCGATCGGGTGGTCCACGACCGCCGACGCGGGCGACGTGCCCGGGATCGCCGCGGGGATGCGCGCGCACGCCAGGATCGGCGGGCCCATGTCGACGGTGGCCTCGCACACCGTGCCGCCGTGCCCGCCGCGCCGCCACGCGACCTCCAGCACGCCGCGGCGCGTCTCGACGCGCAGCGGGTTGCGGTCGCTCAGCCCGCGGTCGACGGCGAACTTCGCCACGCAGCGGATGCCGTTGCCGCACATCATGCCCTCGCTGCCGTCGGCGTTGAACATCCGCATGCGCACGTCGGCATCGACGCCCGCAGTCACCGGCTCGACGACGATCAGCCCGTCGCTTCCCACGCCCACGTGCCGGTCGCTCACCCAGCGCGCGAGCGCGGGCGCATCGTCCACCGGGAACTGGTTGCCGTCGACGTAGACGTAGTCGTTCCCCAGCCCGTGCATCTTCGCGAAGTCGACCGGCGAGTTCACGGCCGCTTCACGGTGCCGAGGTCGATGACCAGCGGGCCGTGCCGGTAGAAGTCGACGTTCATGGTGTCGCGGCGCACGAAGGTCATCACCAGGCAGTTGGCGCGCGTGCTGTTGGCGTAGCCGAAGTCGCCCATGTGCGGGCCGGCGTATCCGGCGTTCTCGAACTCCTGCGCATGCAGGTGGAAGTGGAAGAGTGCCGTGTAGCCCTGGTCGAAGAGTTCCTGCGGCGCCTCGAACTTCAGGTCGCTGCCCGTGACGCGCGGCCGCACCTCGACCACCGACCAGTTGCCGGCCTCGTCGATGCGGATCACGCCGCCGTACTCGGTGCGGCGGTCCTGCTGGTCGCGGTCGCCCATGTCGAAGAGCCGGGCCCGCACCGCCGGGTCGTCCACCAGGGCGAGCGCCAGGCTGCAGGCCACCAGGTCGATCCACCGCACCTCGTCGCGCTGCAGCCCGAGCACCTCGGTGCGCCGGGGCCCCGTCTCCCAGCCGGTGAAGTTCGCGCTGTACTTGGAGGCATCGCGCGTGCGCAGGCGCACCATGAGGTCGTCGTAGAGGCCCTCGCGGGAGCGCGACAGCAGTTCCGGTGCGTGCCTGCGCGCGGCCAGCGCCACCGGCACGCCGCGCAGCTCGAAGCCCTGCTTGCGGTCCTCGGGAATCGCGCGAAGCGCCTCGCCCGCAGCCTTCCAGTACTCCGGCGACGCGTTCGCGCGCAGCTTGGCGAGCCACAGGAGCTCCTCGCGCGTCTCCGGCAGGATGCCGAGGTCGTCGACGAGCTGCTTGATGTCGCGCAGCATGGCGTCGTCGGGGCGGATCGAGCTCTTCATGACGAGGTCGCGCAGCGCGGCGCGCTCGTCGAGCCGGATGAGGATCTCCCACGTGCGCGCGCGAAGCCCGGCCTGGCGCGTCGGGTGCGACTCGTTCAGGACGGCGAAGAGGGCGTCCGGCACCCGGTCGGGCCCGTACATCGCCGCGAGCGCCGCGAACTCCGGACGGCCGCGCTCGTCGGGGCCCCAGACCGGCACGGCGCCCGCCCAGGAGTTCACCACCACGGCCGTGAAGTCCTTCATCCCGCGGGCGCCGATCTGCTCGAGCACCCAGCGGCGGAACTCGAAGGAGTCCATCCGCACGATGTTGGTCTCGAGCGCCTCGCGCAGCCCGTTCCGGTCGTCCTCGGCCAGCAGGTCGAACGCCGCCTGGCGCGTGCCGAGCGCAATGCCCGGGGCGAACACCAGCCGCCGGACCTCGCGCGCGGCGTCCGTGTCGATGGGTCGGGCGCCGGCGGAGAGTCCCTTGATCGCGCCCAGCTGCTGCTCGGAGAGGCTCCGCGGATTGGTCAGGACCGCCATCGGGTCCTTCGGCGGGGCCGTGCACGCGCCGAGTCCAACGGCCACCGCGCACGCGCACGCCGACGCCGCGCTGCATGCCCAGCCCAGGACACGAACCATGGTCAGCCCGACTCGCCGGCGGGGCGGATCTGACCGGCGATGCCGGGCGGTGCCTCGTCTGCCTTCAGAATCTGGTCGGCCACCTCGCGGCGGTGCACGTCGACCTCGCGGGGGAACTCGAAGGCGATGCGGACGCGATCACCCTTGATCGCCGCAATGCGGACGATGCCCAGGGGGGCGGCAGGGTTGCCGATCACGACCTCTTCCCCCTCTCGACGGGTGATCACCAGCATCGGGCGAGCCTCCTGCCTGCGCCTCGCCAACCAGGGCGACCGTCCTGCCAGCCACCCGGTCTCGCGACCGATCCATGTGGCCTTCTGGCAGCCGGCGGCGTACGTGCCGCGCGCAAGATGAGCGTAGCGAGGACATCGGGTCAGCCCTCCATCGAGCGTTGAAATTTGGCCCACTTGGCCATCGGTGCCCGGCCACGCCGCCCCGCCGGCACCCCCGCCCTTTGGCCGTAACTCGTTGCAGCAGCATGAAATGGAATGCCCCCGCGCCGGGTGACCGACGCGGGGGCAACGACGGAATCCAGGGCCCCGTGGCCCACTTCTGCCCCACCCTCGCCGACCATGGCGAGCCGAGGCGCACTGCGTGCCGTGCCATCCGTGGCGCGGCAGACCGTCACGGACGTCCCCGCAGGGGGCATGCTCCGGAAGCGACACCGTCCGTGGCGTCGCGGAGCATGGCGCCGAAGCGCCCGTCCCGGAGGATTCGTCCGCGATCCGTGCCGACGAGCCCTCCGAGGGCGACGTGCGCGTCCCACCCGACGCACGCCGCCCGTGTTCGAGATGTCGGCTGGGCACGTCGGCCGCCAGCCTCGGCGGGGCGTCAGGCCCCGTGGCGCTGCTGCGCGGCGGCCAAGGCCAGCCGCGCACGGCGCCAGATGTCGTCGGACGAGGGCTGCATCCGCTCCTGCTCCTGCTTCCAGGCGGTGGGGGCAGCCAGTTCCAGGTGGTCACGCACGCCCAGGATCATGACTGGGCCTCCCAAGCCGAACTTCTGGAGGAGGCGATCCGGGATGCGGACCCGGCCGGCGCTGTCGAGCGGCACCCGTGCCGACTGCGAGAACACCAGCCGCTCGAAGTCGTGCATCGACGGGTCGCCGACCAGGGACCCGCCGAGGTCCTTGGACAGGTTGGCGAACGTCCGCTCCGGCCAGAGCCACAGGTATCCGTTCGGGCCAGGAGCCGCGATGAACGCCTCGCCATGGACCTTGGGGTCGATGACTTCCCGCAGCTCTGACGGAATCGCCAGACGCTGCTTCTGATCCAACGTGTGCTCGTATTCGCCGAGGAAGAGCAAGGGATCGGTCCCATTGGGGCTGCGCGACAAAGTACCCCACAATGCCCCACTTCGCAACCCCTTCGCCCCCCTTTCCTACAAATTTTTCGATCGAGTCCGAGAACCGACGGCACATCCGGAACCTAAGTCTGCCCGTTTCAGGCATTTGTGGACGGCGACCCCATTCGCGATCAGAATCGAAGTGCTCTGCCGACCTGCGCGCGCTCCCGACCGTATCGGGAGGGACTTCGCCGCATCCCGGAACGAACGTCAGGAGACCCATGATCCCCCGCAACCGACACGCCCTCGACTGGGTGCCCGCAGAACGGTCGGACGTGGCGCCGGTGCTCGACCGGATCCCGACGGGTTCGTTCATCCTCACCTCCGGACACGCCGACGTTCGCGCCGGCGTGAGCGTGCGGTGGGTGCAGCAGTGTTCATCGTCCCCGCCCATGGTCCTGGTGGCCGTGACGAAGGGCCATGTCCTCAGCCCGCTGATCCGCGACAGCCGGGCATTCGCCGTCTGCCAGCTTGACCCCGCCGACCGCACCACCGCACGCGCCTTCGACCTGCAGACGCCGGGCATCGACCCGTTCATCGGCGCGCCGATCGACCGCACCGCGAGCGGCTGCCCCGTGCCCGCGCGCGCCATCGGCTACATCGACTGCGAGCTCGCGCGCCACGTCGACATCGACGGCGACTGCGAGGTCTACGTCGGCATCGTCCACCACGCGTCGAACCTGCTCGACCCGCGCGACGTCGCGTCGTGCCTCTGCGAGCGCGGCGAACCCGCGCGCAAGCCCGCGGCCCCGGCCGTCCCGGCTCGCCGGCCGCCCGCGATCGCGAAGAAGCCCGTGGCCGCGATGCGCCCGCCGACGCGCGATGCCGCCAAGTCGCGCGGCCGCGCGCGCTGACGCCTGCCCCGCCGGCGCGCGCCTCCCTAGACTTCGCGCGATGAAGCCCCTGCCGACGTCCCGCGGGACGTTCGCCAATCCGTCGAACCGCTTCGGCTGCGACTACCGCGCCGAGGCCGCCCTGCTCGGCGCGCCCCCCGTGCCGGTGGTCGACGTGCACTCGCATGTCCACGGCACGTCGGCGGCGGCCCTGCTGCGCGAGTCGATGGACCTCTACGGCATCGCGCGCATCCACTCGATGACGCGCCTCGAGGACATCGACGGGATCCGCGGCGTGCTGGGTGACCGGGTGCGCTTCATCGCCGTGCCCGACTTCGCGAACCCCGACCGGCTGGCCGCCCACGGCACGGAGTTCCTGCGGCGCATCCGCGACTTCCGGCGCGAGGGCGCGTCGATCTGCAAGTTCTGGGCGGCGCCGCGCGGCATCGACTACGGGATCGAAGCCGGCGACCCGCGGCTCCTCGCCCTCGACGCCCCGCACCGGCGCGCCGCGATGGACGAGGCCGCCTCGCTCGGCATGGCGTTCATGGTGCACGTGGCCGACCCGGACACCTGGTTCGCGACGAAGTACGCCGACCGTTCGCGCTACGGCACCAAGGCGTCGCACTACGAGCCGCTCGAACGCCTGCTCGACGAGTACCGCGTGCCATGGATCGCGGCGCACATGGCGGGCTCGCCCGAGGACCTCGACTTCCTGGACGGGCTGCTGTCGCGCCACCCCAACCTGTCGATCGACACCAGCGCCACCAAGTGGATCGTGCGCGAGGTGAGCCGCCACCCCGCCGGGCGGGTGCAGGGCTTCATGCGCCGCTGGCATGGCCGCATCCTCTTCGGCAGCGACATCGTCACCAACGACGACCACCTCCGTGGCGGCGAGAAGCCCACCGAGATGGCCGCCAAGGCCTCCGACTCGGAGACCGCCTTCGACCTGTACGCGAGCCGCTACTGGGCGCTGCGCACCCTGTGGGAGACGGGCCACGAGCTCGAGAGCCCGATCAGCGACCCGGACCTGGCGATGGTCGACCCGGCACGCAGCCCGCACGACGCACCCACGCTCCGCGGCACGTCGCTGCCCCGCGAGGTGATGGCCGAGTTCTACGCGGGTGCGGCCTCGAGGATCGCCGGCGAGACCGTGCCCGCCGCGCCCACGGCCGCTCCGGCCGTGAACTGACCCAGCACCGCGTGCACCGCCAGGGCGCCCAGGTTCGGGCGCCGCAGGTTGAACGTGCGCACCCGTGGATGGTCGCGCAGCGCCGCAGCCGCGGCCGTGCCGTCGGCGATCGCCATCGGGACGCCGGCACGCACCAGGAGCTCGGCGCCCATCGCGTCCCCGCGCACGGGTGCGCGCAGCGCCGACCGCGGGATCGCCGCCCACCACCGCGCCGACCCGCGCGGTGGGCGCGCCAGCTCATCGACCACCACGGCGGCATCGAGCGCCAGCCCCACGTCGACGGCGCCGGCAAGGAGTTCGGGATCGTCGGCACGCTCGTCGAGCACGATCCGCCACGCGCCGCCGGCCACGCCCGACCAACCCGCGGCGCGGGCCGCGTGCCGGCAGTCGGGGTGCGCCACCAGCGTGATCGGGCGCCCAAGCACCGCCGCGCGACCGACCACGTCGAGCGCCACGCGCGCGTCGGTGGCGCGCGGAGGGCTCGCCACCAGCAGGCACGCGCGGTCGCCGGGCTGCAAGCCCCACGCCCCGCGCACCTCGGCAGGGTCCAGCGACCGCGCCGGCCGCGGCAGCGGCCACGCACCGAGTTCGACGGGCCGCGCACCCGCGGCACGCACGGCATCCACCGCACGCTCGCCGAGGGCCAGCACGGGTGCCCCGCGCACCGCCGAGCCGATCGCGCGGGCGATCGCCGTACGGCCGAGCACCGGCGCGCCGAGCGGCGGTGCCACGGCGGCCGCGACGCGCACGCCGCAGGACGCGGCCCGCCGGGCATCGAAGGCGGTGCCGAGCACCACCACCCGCAGCGCACGCTCGCATGCCAGCTCCGCGAGCGCACGCAGCCGCGGCGGCGACAGCACGCCCGCCTCGGCGACGGCCGTGCGCACGTCATGGTCCAGCATGGGCCGGTCGGCGGGCATCGCGTCAGCCCTCCATCGAGGTGGTGACGCCCTGGCCGAACCCCTTCGGGTCGTACTCGTGGAAGAGCTGCGTGATCTTCAGCGCCAGGCGCTTGGCCAGCATGTCCTCCAGGCGGCGGCGCGACGCCGAGGTGCGGTAGGCCTCGTTGCCCAGCGCGTTCATGTCCGCCACCACCGGGTAGCCGGCGGGGTCGGCGCCGTCGGGGGGGAAGAGCCGCTTCTCCTCCTTGACGTCGATCACCTTGATGCGCGCCATCGCCGTCGGCTTCGGAGTGGCGCCGTCCGGGGACAGCACGAACGCCTCCATCTCGACGTAGACGACGACGTCGGCATTCACCGCGCGTCCAAGGTCCTCGATCGCGATGCGCTTGGTCGCCGACTCGTTGCGCCGGACGTAGGCGATCAGCTCGCGGCCGCTCACCACCTCGTCCACGAGCTCGAGCGACTTGAGCGACTGCCCGATGTCGTCGGCGAGCACGGCGCGCAGCTGCAGGCGGCTCATCGCGCTGCGCCGGTCGTCCACGAAGACCACGGTCTTGCGGTCCTTCGGGAGCGTGAACTCGGCGGGCGTCTTGGGCGGGCCCTGCGCGACGTAGAGCGCGGGCGTGATGATGTTGCAGCCCGCGGGCGCCAGGAGCGCCGCGGCCAGGAACGCGGGGACGAGGGAGCGGGGCCGCATCGTCATCCCTTCAGCCGCTTGTTCGGGTACTTGTCGACGAGGTGGTCGTAGAACAGCTTGTTCACCGTCTGGGTGAACTTCGCCACCAGGCCCGTCTGGACCGCATCCTCCTGCGCGCTCTCGCGGCTGAGGTCGGCGACGTCGGGGAACTTGACCGCCACGCTGTACTCCTCGACGAAGGCATCGGGGTCGAGCGAGTCGCGCTCGATGATGCCGATGCTCGCGCCGGCCATGCCGTCCCAGATCCAGCGGTTGCCGGGCGGGTGCAGGCGGAACTCGAAGATGTCGACGAGCACCACGCGGTCGACGCCGAGCTCCTCGGCCACCTGCCCCAGCGGCAGCGTCGTCCAGCTCGGGGTGCGGTAGGCCCACGCGAGCGACTCGCGCCAGTCGAGGACCTGCGCGCCGCTCACGTGCTTGCGGATGCCGGCGGCGACGTTGCCGGCGACGTTCGGCACCACGGTTGGGTACTCGTAGAGCACGCCGCGCTCGGCATTCACGAGCACCGCCACGGTCTTGTTCTCGAGGCCCCGGTACTTGGCGAGCACCTCGACCTTCTTCTCCACCTCGATCGCCTCGCCGACCTTGGAGGCGATGCCGAAGATGCCGCAGCCGCCGAGGGCGCCCAGGAGCGCGCAGGCGGCGAGAGTGGGGATGGCGGTTCGAACGTTCATGGGATCACGGGAGGTCGCAGCGCCCGAAGGGCATGGCGCCGCGCATCGCGGCCACCTTGTAGCCCCAGGCCAGGAGGGCGAGCGCCGCGCCCGCCACCAGCACGCGCGGCGTGAGGCGCGCACCCAGCACGTGGCCGATCCGCGAGCCGGTCGCGGCCACGAAGAGGCAGGTGACGGCGGACGCCGCGGTGACGACGGCCAGCACGCACCCCATGGGCTGTACGCGGAAGGACGCCCAGAGGCTGCCTCGGACCGCGAGCGAAAAGGACGTCGTCATGCCGCACGTGGGGCACGGGATGCCGAAGCCCGCGATCCAGCCGCAGGGCGACAGGCCGAGCGCCTCGTGCGTGCCGACTCCCCGGGCGTCGGGCCGCAGCCAGGCGGCGGTGGCCAGGAGGCCGAGGAACGCGGCCGCGAGCAGCGCGCACACCGCGCGCTCGCCGCGCGTGGCGCGCAGGGCCGACGGGCGCGTCGGCGGGGCCGTGGCGATGGAGGCGGCCAGCGTCATGCTGCAGGCCCAAAAGCGTACCTTCCGCCGACGATGACGGCCGACACGCTCCCTGCGGCGCCGGACTGGTGGCTCGACGCGCACCTCGACCTCGCCTACCTCGACCTGCACGGTCCGCCCGTCGACAGGGAGGCGCCCGACCATGCGGCGCGGGGCGTGAGCCTGCCCGCACTCGCACGCGGCCGGGTGCGCGTGGCGCTCGCCACCATCTTCACCGAGCACGGTGCGGCGGCCGATCCGTGGGGCTACCGCGATTCAGGCGACCTCGACGGTGCGCACGCCGCGGGCGTCCGCCAGCTCGAGGTGTACGAGCGCCTCGAGCGCGCCGGGCGCGTGCGCATCGTGCGCACCGCCGCGGACCTCGATGCGTGTGCGGCGGCGCCGACGGGCGCGCCGATCGGCATCGTGATCCTCATGGAGTGCGCCGACCCGATCCGCACGCCCGACGAGGCCGCGTGGTGGCATGCACGCGGGGTTCGCGTGGTCGGGATGTCGTGGGGCCACGGGTCGCGATGGGCCGGCGGCAACGCGCGGCCCGGGCCGCTCACCGCGGCGGGGCGCCGGCTGGTCGAGGCCCTCGATGCGCTGGGCGTGCTGCACGACGCGAGCCACCTCTCCGACGCGGCCTTCGACGGGCTGTGCGAGGCGACCGGGCGCACGATCGTCCTCACCCATTCGAACGCGCGCACCCTGCTCTCGCCCTCCGAGCGGCACGCGACCGACGCCCAGCTGCGCGAGGTGGCGCGCCGCGGCGGCGTGGTGGGCCTGAACCTCTACGGGAAGTTCCTGGCAAGCGGCCGTCCCGCGACGCTCGACGACGCGGTGCGGCACGTGATGCACGCGGGCGAGGTCGCGGGCCGTGCGCACGTCGGGCTCGGCAGCGACTTCGACGGCGGGTTCCTGCCCGCGGACTGCCCGCCCGGGTGCGGGCGGCCCGAGGAGCTCGGGGAGCTCGCGCGCGCGCTCGCGGCCCGCGGCATGGGCACGCGCGACGTCGAGGCGTTCGCGCACGGCAACTGGATGCGGGTGCTGCGGGCGGCGCTCGACGGGGATGGGGGCGCGGGGACGCGCTAGCCGCCGCAGCTTGCCGCGTCGTTCAGCGGCAGCACGACCTGCACGGCACCCGACGGGGTCTCGGCACGCACGACGACGTCGAGCAGCACGCCGGTGCCATGCAGCGGGACGGCCTGGCGCGCGTCGTCGAGCACGATGCGCTCGCGGATCTCGAAGCCGCCGCGCAGGTCGGCAAAGGCGAGTCCCAGCAGTTCGCGATGTGCCGTGGCCCAGGCGTGCGCGGCGCGCACGCGCGCGAGCTGGTCGGCACGGCCGACGACGTGCAGGCGATGCTCGTCGTCGAGGGCAAGCTCGATCTCAGGCACCGAGGGGCACTCGAGGCCGAGCGGGCGCAGGCCACGCAGGAGCGGGACGAGGCGCGCCGGCAGGGTGACGTTCGCGGCGGCGGCGACGGCCGGGATGGCGGCAGGAGCCGGTGCCGCAGGAGCCGGCGCAACGGGCGCGGCCACGGGCGCCCGGGGCGCCGGGGCCACCGCGGGCGTCGGCGGCGCGGCGGGCGCGACCGCCGGCATCGCCGGCGCAGCCACCTTCGGCGCGGCCGGCTTCGCGTGCACCGACGCATCGATCGGGATCGGCGCCGGCGGCTCGGCCGCGTCGTCGAAGCGACGGGCCGCCGCCTCGCGGGCGCGGCGGAGCGACTGCAGGAACTCCGCGGCGGCCGGGCATTCGGCCGCCGGGTACGTCGCGCGCGCGCTCGACTCGACGCGCTCGATGCGCGGCAGCCGCGCGGCGAGGTCGGTCTCGATCCCCAGGAACGACCGCACCGCGTCACCGAGGCGCGCGTAGGCCTGGTCCGCCTGCTCGGGCGACGCGCCGGCGATCGCGACGCCGATCTTCGACAGCGCGTGCCCGCGGTTCGTGCACTCGTCGGAGAGCTGCTTGAGGCGCAGGTAGCTGCCCGTGACCGCCGCCTCGTCGGCACCCATCAGGAGCACCACGCGCTCGGCGCCGATCACCGCATCGACCGGCGGTGCCTCGGCAGGGACGCACGCCACCCAGCGGCGGAGCCCGGCCGCGGCACGCGGCAGCCAGCCGGCGACGGCGCCTGCACCCGGCGGCGGCACCTGGCGGCCATCGGCGCGCAGCAGCTCAAGCGTCACGTCCTCGCGCTCGAAGCGGACGAGCGCCGTCGGCCCGTGGGCGCGCGCCACCTCGTCGGCGAACTGCGTGGTCCACAGGCCGGCCATGACGGGCAGGTTGCCGACGAGCACCACCGTCACCTCGCCGACGCGCGGGCCGTCGGCGGACGTCGGATGCGAAGGCGACCCACCGCCCGAGGTGAAGAGCGCGGTCAGGCTCCCGTAGGCGTCGGCGTTGGACATCGCAACGATCCTCCGTGAGGGCGATTCAGCCCGGCGATTCCGCCGCCGGGACCTCGCGTCCCGCGCCGGGGACGCCGAGCCCGCGCATCCGCTGCGCGAGTTCCGCCGCACGGCCGCTCTGGGCGGGCGTCGCGGGGCCGGTTCCGTCGAAGACGGCGCCCGACCCCTCGGCGGTGCCCGGAACATACACCGGGATGCCGGGGACGCCGGACTCGGTCGCGGCGGTGGGCGCAAGCGCCGGCACCTCGGTCGCCACGACCCACGCCGCCAGCGCGCGGAAGTCGTCGTGCGCGGGCGTGCCGGGGGCGTAGGCCACCACGGACTGCCCGTAGCTCGCGGCCTCGCGGAGCACCTCGTGCTCGCGGACGGCCGCGGGCGACAGGTGCGGCGCGAACTTGCGCCCGATGGCGCCGAGGATGTCGTGCGACAGCTGGCTGGCGTCCCGGTGCAGGGTCGGCAGCACGCGCACCGGCAGCGGCCGGCCCAGCCGCTCGACCAGCGCGCCGATCGTGGCGAGCTGCCGCTCGGCCCCGCGCAGGGCGAAGTAGCCGGTCTCGACCGGCACCAGCACCTCGTCGGAGGCGCACAGCGCGTTGAAGGTCAGGTAGCCGATGGTCGGCGGGCAGTCGATCACGCACCGGTCGAAGGAGCCGGACACGCGCTCCAGGAACCGGGCGAGCCGCCGGTCGCGGTCGGCGAGCGCCACCAGCCCCCCGCGCGCGCTCTCCAGCCCGGCGAGCGCCACCGTGCAGGGCGCCAGGCGAAGCCCGTTCGACACCTCCCAGAGCCAGCCCGTCGGGTCGCTGCCGCCCGGCGGCTCGCAGAGGAGCGCCTGCGCGAGGCCAAACTCGATGCGCGCTTCGGGCACGCCAAGCCCGGCGGCGCAGTGGCCCTGCGGATCCATGTCGACCAGGAGCACCCGCTCCCCGCGCTCGGCGAGCGCGGCGGCGAGGTTGATGGCGGTCGTGGTCTTGCCGGACCCGCCCTTCTGGTTGACGATCGCGAGCGTGCGCATCCGTGCGGCTCGGGGATGATCGGCGTGGGCCCGCGGGGGGCTGCACTAATGCTGCGGCGGCCCGTCAGCCGGCGCCGACGGAGCGCCACGCGGCGTCCACCGCCTCGTCGGGCGCCGCGAACCCGGTCCGGACGTCGCCTGCCGCAAACGGCACCACCAGCCGCAGCGCCCCGCCCCGGCGCTTCTTGTCCGAGCCCATGGCGGCACGCAGGTCGGCCGCGGAGCACGGCACGGGCAGCGCCGCGGGCAGCCCGACCGACGCAAGCACCGACCGGACGCGGGCCTCCAGCTCGTCCGCACCCGCGGCACCGAGCGCACCGGCCAGGCGCGACGCCGCCACCAGCCCGATGGCCACCGCCTCGCCGTGCGTGCACGCGGCGTGCATCGACGACTCGATCGCATGCGCGAAGGTGTGCCCGAGGTTGAGCGCGGCCCGTCGGCCGTCGTCGCGCTCGTCGCCGGCCACGACCGCGGCCTTGAGGCGCACGTTCCGGTCGACGAGCTCGAGCATCGTCGCGGGGTCGACCGCGCGGATCGCATCGGCATGCGCCTCGATCCAGCCGAGCATCGCCTCGTCGGCGATCACCGCGTGCTTGATGCACTCGGCAAGCCCCGAGCGCAGCTCGCGCGGCGCGAGCGTCGCCAGGCACTCCGGGTCGCATACGACGAGCGGCGGCTGCACGATCGCGCCGAGCATGTTCTTGGCAAGCGTGCCGTCGCCGCGCAGGAGGTTCACCGCGCTCTTGCCGCCGACCGACGCATCGACCATCGCCAGGAGCGTCGTCGGCACCTGGACGCACGGGATGCCGCGCATGTACGACGCGGCGGCGAACCCCGCGAGGTCCCCGACCACGCCGCCGCCGAGCGCCACCACCGCGCCGCCGCGGTCGATCCCGCCGTCGAGCATGCGCGCGGCCACCGCGCCCAGGGTCTCGAGCGACTTGGCTTCCTCGCCGCCGGGAACCGCGATGTCGACGACGGTCGCGCCGATCCCGGCCCGCACCTCGGAAGCCATCGGTGCCGGCACGCCCGCATCGCGCACCAGCGCCACGCGCGCGCCGGGCGACGCGGCGATGCCCGCCGCCGCCATGCGCGCGCCCACGTGCCGGCGCAACCCGCACCCGAGTTCGATGCGCGACCGCCCGGAGGGAGCGTCGACCTCGACCGTCCGCGTCGGCTGCATGGCGTTCAGGCTATCCCGCACGCGGGTGCGGCCTCGCGGTTCAGCACGGGCCCCAGGCACCGAGCATCACGCCGAGGTCGTTGCCGTCCACCAGGCCGTCGCCGTTGAAGTCGGCAGGGCCCGCGGCGCCCCAGCCCCCGAGCAGGATGCCGAGGTCGTTGCCGTCGACGACCTGGTCGCCGTCGAGGTCGCACGGGCACGCCGGCGGCGGCGCCTGCACCTCGTAGGCGCCGCGGTCGATGATCGGCGCGGTGCCGACGCCGGTGTCCGGCACCGAGGCGATGTCGACGAAGCGGGCGTTGCCCGCGAGGTCCGAGGCCATGCCTCCCGTCGGCACCTGCGCGTTCGTGCCCGAGTCGATCCCCGGCGAGGTCGGCTGCAGCCGGAAGTCGTTGCCCGTGGCGTTGACGAACTGCGGGTCCACGTTCAGGTTGCCCGTGCCCGTGAAGCCGCCCTGCACGATGCACTGCGCGACGGTGTTGGTGCCGCCGCCCGCGTTCACCTGGTTGGCGGCGGTCTGCCCCGTGGGACCGCTGTTTCCCCAGAAGATGCAGTTGTAGGCCTGGAGCGTTCCGCCCGACGTGGTGTTCACGCCGCCCGCGGTGCTGGTGGCGACGTTCCCCGAGAAGGTCGAGCTGTAGGCACGCACGACGCTCGAGGAGACGCCGATCCAGATCGCCGCGCCGCCGCCGGTGCCGGTGGCGCGGTTCGCCGTGAACAGGCAGTTCTCGAAGGTGGTGCTGCCGCCGCCGTAGGTCTCGAAGGCACCCGCGCGCGCGGCGCTGTTGCCGCGGAAGACGCAGCGGCGGAAGGTGCTGGTGACCGCGTTGGTGTCGAACGCGCCGCCGTAGCTGCCGCCCACGTTGTCGATGAAGCTGCAGTCGGTGAACGTGGCCTGGGCCGAGAAGATGTAGCCCGCGCCGCCGCCGAAGGTGCAGCGGTTGTCGCGGAAGGTGCAGTTGCGCACCGTTGGGGCGCCGCCCGAGACGATCAGGATGCCGCCGCCCTTGTCGTAGTTGCTCGCGGTGGCGCCGTTGGCGTTCCCCGCGCGCACCGTGAATCCGTCGAGGATCGCGGTCGACGACGCGCCGCTCCCCACCAGCACGTGGTAGCTGTTGTCGGCGGTGTTCGCCGCGCCGCTGTCGTCGCCCAGCAGGTCGCCGCTCAGGACGGTGGCGTTCGCCGCCCAGTCGCGCTGCTCGCGCGCGGTCTCGGTTCCCGCGAAGCCGCCGTAGATCCCGACGCCGGACTTCATGGTGAGGAACACCGTCCGCGATGTGCCGGTGGTCGGCTTGTAGGTCCCGGCCCGGACCCAGATCTCGTCGCCCGAGACCGAGGCAGCGAGCGCCGCCGCCACGCCGCCCACGCCCTGGTACGCATCGGCCCAGCTCGTGCCGTTGTTGGCGCCCGAGGTCAGCGATGCATCCACATAGCGGATGGCGGCGTGGGCGGAAAGCGACACCGCGAGCGCAAGCGCGCCGGCGGCCGACCGGAGGAGGCGAGGATTCGGCATGGGCATTGGGGGACTCGCCCGCAGGGGCGAGCCGGGCAAGCCTAGCCGTCGGTGCAGGGAACCCAAAGCCCCGCGACCGAGAAGTGACCCCGGAGAAATGACCCCAGAGGGATTCGAACCCTCGTTACCTCCGTGAAAGGGAGGTGTCCTAAACCGGGCTAGACGATGGGGCCCGTCGGCGGTGCCGGACGCGGAAGTGTAACGCGCCAAAAACAAGGCCGAGCGCCTGGACACCGGCGCTCGGCGGGAAGTGACCCCAAGGGGATTCGAACCCCTGTTCCATCCGTGAGAGGGATGTGTCCTGAACCGGGCTAGACGATGGGGCCGGGTTCCGAGCGAAACAGTATACCGATCCACCCCTGCCCATGCACATCGTCTGCGCCTTGGATTTCGAGCGTTCTGCCCTGTCCGCCCTGGCCCGCCGGCGCGGCTGGACGCTGCATTGCTGCGGCCCGCGCGCCGCCGGCGTCAACCGCTGGGCGGGCTCGCCTGCCGCGCCGCCCGAGGGCGCGACCGTCGTGCTGGCCGGCGTCGCGGGGGCCACGTCGCCGATCGACGCGGGCCATGCCGTGGCCGTCGGCCGGGTGGTCGACGGGCGCGGCGGCGACTGGACGCCACCGATCGGCACCGCCACCCCGCGCACGGCGCGCTGCCTGTCGGTCGACGAGGTGCTCGCGAGCACCGAGGCCAAGGACCGCGCCGCGCGCAACCACGGCGCCGACCTCGTCGACATGGAGTCGGCGGCGTTCGCGCGCGCGGCGTCGGCGCGCGGCTGGCGGTGGGCGGTGGTGCGCGGCATCAGCGACACCGTCGAAGAGACGCTCCCGGAGGGAATCGGCGACTGGGTTGACGGCCACGGGCGGCTGCGGATCTGGCACGTGGTGCGCGCGATCCTGCGCCGGCCGACGCTCCTGGTGCGGCTGCGATCGCTGCGCGCGCGCTCGGTGGCCGCGATGCGCGCGGTCGCCGCGGCGCTCGAGTCGATGCCGGCGGGGGGCGCGGCGTGAGCGGCGATGCGCGGCCGGTCGTCGTCTTCGGCGGCACCTTCGACCCGCCGCACCGGCGCCACG
>JBJTJU010000062.1:0-12435 GCA_046096165.1 Phycisphaerales bacterium
CGCAACGTGAGCCGCTTCTTCAAGAACGAGAGCTGCGGCCAGTGCACGCCGTGCCGCGAGGGAAGCGGCTGGCTGCTCAAGCTCCTCACCCGCATCGAGAAGGGCGCCGGCACCACGCAGGACCTCGACATGCTGCTGGAGATCGCCGGCAGCATGGGCCTCACGCCCGGCACCACCATCTGCGGGCTCGCCGACGGGAACAACTGGGCGATCCGCACCATCGTCAACAAGTTCCGGCCCGAGTTCGAGAAGCGCGTGTCGCCGCGCTTCGTGCCGGTCTACGTGTCGGCGGCGGGGCGCTGACCGGGTGGGCACCGATGGAGAAGGCAGGCGGGTCGAGCTCGGGGGCGAGGGGCTGTCGGCCCTGCCGGCGGCGGACCGGGCGTGGCTCGCCGCCTCGATCGACGCGCTGCTCCCGGCCCTGGGCACGCCCGTGGCGCGCGCCGCGGTGGAGGTCGTGCGGGACGCGCGCATGCAGGCGCTGCACGCGCGCCACATGGGCCTCGACTCGACGACCGACGTGCTGACCTTCGCGCAGAACGCGCCGGGTGCGCCGGTGGATGCGGACATCGCCGTGTGCCTCGACGAGGCCATGCGCCGCGGCGCCGGCGCCCCGCACGGGACGCGCGGCGAGCTGCTCCTCTACGCGCTGCACGCGCTGCTCCACGCCTGCGGGCACGACGACCGCGACGAGGCCTCGTACCGCCGCATGCACGCCGCGGAGGACCGCATCCTGGACGCGGCCGGCTTCGGGCGGCTGTTCGAGGCCGGGGAGGCGGCACCATGATCCCGATGGTCCTGGGACTGGCGGCCCTGATGCTCGTGGCCGCCGGCATGTTCGCGGCGCTCAGCCGCTCGATCCTCGGGGTCAGCGAGTCGGCGCTCGAGCGTGAGCTCGAGGCCCGCGGCCGCCTGGACGCCGGGCGCTGGATGCTCGGCCGGCTCGACCAGGTCGAGTGGGCGGTGTCGCTTGCCCGGACGGCCTGCCGCATCGGCTTCGCGGGACTGCTGCTTGCCGCCTTCGCGGGATTCGAGGAGCCGCTCACCGTGGAGCGCCTGGTGGCGGCGTGGGCCGTCGCGGTGGCGCTCCTCTGGGCGTTCACGTCGGTCGCCGCGGGGGCGCTCGGCCGCCACGCGCCGGCCAAGGTGATCGCGTCGTTCCTGCTGCCGCTGCGCATCGTCGACGTGTGCCTGCTGCCGCTGCGTGCGGTCGCGCGCAAGGTGGATGCGCTGATCGGGTCGTCGGTCGGCGCGCCCGACGCCGCCATGCGCGGCGAGGCCGAGCTCGTGAGCGCCATCGAGGACACGCAGCGCCAGGGACTGATCGACGAGCACGCGGCGGAGATCCTGGAGAACGCCTTCGAGTTCGCCGACATCACGGTGGGCGCGGTGATGACCCCGCGCCCCCGGATCGAGGGGCTCGCCTACACCGACGACCTCGACGCGATCCGCGAGATGGCGGTGGCGAGCGGCCACTCGCGCATCCCCGTCTGGCGCGGCAGCCTCGACCACGTCGAAGGCATCCTCTACGTCAAGGACCTCGTCCGCTTCCTGGGCCGGTCCCGCGAGGGGTTCCAGCTGCGCCCGCTGCTGCGCGAGCCGATCCGCGTCCCGGAGTCGAAGCCGCTCCAGGAGATGCTGCGGGACTTCCAGCATGCGAAGGTGCACTTCGCCGTCGTCGTCGACGAGTTCGGCGGCACGGCCGGCATCGTCACCATCGAGGACGTGATCGAGGAGCTGGTGGGCGAGATCCGCGACGAGCACGAGCCGGCCTCCGACTCGCATCCCTCGGTGCACGCCGCCGCCGGCGGCGCCTTCGAGGCGAGCGGCCGGGCGCCGATCGCCGAGCTCAACGCCGCCATGGGCACCGAGTTCCCCGAGGACGAGGGGTTCGAGACGGTGGCGGGGCTGCTGCTCGCGCGCCTGGGGCACATCCCGCGCGCGGGCGACCGGCTCGAGGACTCCGGGGTGGTGTTCGAGGTGCTCGAGGCCACGCCGTACGCGGTGAAGCGCGTCCGCGCGGCCCGCGCCGGCGCCGGCGCGCCGGGCGCGCGCTGACCGCGCGTCAGTCGAACTCGTCGCCGCGGAACGTGCTCGCGAGGTACGCGTTTCGCACCTCGGGGTCGTTGATGATGTCGCGCGGCTGGCCGTCCCGGAGGTTGCGTCCCTCGTGGATGATGTACGCGCGGTCGCAGATGCGCAGGGTCTGCTGCACGTTGTGGTCGGTGACCAGGACGGCGATCCCGGTGGAGGTGAGGGTGCGCACCTCCTTCTGCAGGTCCTCGACGGTGTGCGGGTCGACGGCGGCGAACGGCTCGTCGAGCATCAGGATGCGCGGCCGGTTGACCAGCGCACGCGCGATCTCCAGGCGCCGGCGCTCGCCGCCCGAGCAGGTGCGCGCCTCCTCGCCCGCCTTGTGCTCGAGGTGGAACTGCTCCAGGAGCTGCCGGGCCCGCATCTTCCGCTCGGCCTTCGAGATGGGCTGCAGCTCGAGCACGGCCAGCAGGTTGTCCTCGCAGGTCAGTCGCTGGAACACCGAGGGTTCCTGCGCCAGGTAGCCCATGCCTGCCAGCGCATGCCGGTACATCGGCAGCATGGTGACGTCGCTTCCCGAGAACGAGACCTTGCCGGCCTCCGGGGTGATCATCCCGATGGTCATGCGGAAGCTCGTGGTCTTGCCCGCGCCGTTGCGGCCGAGCAGCCCGACGATCTCGCCCTCGTTGACGGTGAATCCCACGCCGTCCACGACGCGCCGTCCGTTGTAGCTCTTGACGAGCCCTTCGACCTCGAGGAGCGGCATCCGGGAAGTGTATTACACTCGCGGCGACCGCCATGATCGGACGCAGCGTGCATCCCCGGACCGTCGGACTCGCGGCGCTCGCGCTCGCGGCGGCGGGTGCGCCCGGCTGCGTGCGGCGCGAGATCGAGATCACCTCCGAGCCGCCGGGCGCGGTGCTCACGCTCAACGGCCGTGAGGTGGGTCGCACGCCGACGCGCGTCCAGTTCACCTTCGACGGCACCTACGACGTCCGCCTCCGCCTGCAGGGGTACGAGTCGGTGGCCGGCAGCGGCACCACCGATATGCCCGTGTGGGACTTCGTGGGCGCGGACCTGGTGGCCGAGCTGGCCCCGGTGAAGCTGCAGCGGCTCGAGCGGTGGCACTTCATCCTGGTGCCCGACGCGGACGCGAACGCCGGGCTCATGGAGCGCGCCGAGGCCGCGCGGCGACACGTCGAGTCGATGCCCGCCGAGGCGCCGGATGCGCCGCCCCCTCGGCCCGTGGCGACGCCCGAGGGCGCGTCCGGCGGCCGCTAGCCGGCCAGCGGCGCGG
Organism: Phycisphaerales bacterium; assembly: GCA_046096165.1. Lineage (GTDB taxonomy): Bacteria > Planctomycetota > Phycisphaerae > Phycisphaerales > SM1A02 > UBA966. The sequence goes on from JBJTJU010000062.1 coordinate 3,332, forward strand.
TGGGGCGTCCCAGCCCGAGGAGCAGGGCGTTCAGGCGTCGGTTTGCCGCCGGCCATTCGTAGTCGCCGAGCCGGTCCACGCCTTCCCAGCGGCAGTCGTCCGAGCCCAGCGCCCGAGGCGCGGCATCCGGCGGGGCCCGGAACGCCACCAGCGTCACGGCGATCGAGCGTTCGGCCGGCAGGTGCGGGTCGTGCTGTTCCACGCGGCCGAGCTCAACCCCGTCGCCGGCGTCGACCGTCACGCCGGTCTCCTCTGCCAGTTCCCGGGCCGCGGCGGCCGCCGGGGTTTCGCCCGGCTCGGCCTTGCCGCCGGGCAGTTCCCAGAGTCCACCCCGAATGGCGATGACCGGCCTGCGGGCGATCAGGACCTCGGTGCCGGCGTCCGTGGCGCGCCAGAGGGCGGCGACGGCGATCTCCAAGGCAGCCGGATTCCGGACGGTCGTTCCGGGGTTGGCGGTGGCGGGGTCCATCGGGCGTCGGCAAGGCGTCGGCCGCCCGCGGCCGGCGGGGCGCGCGCCGGCGAGAAATGCCGGAAAAACGGCTGAAAACGGCCGTCGGCCGGCCGCGGCCGGCGGGGCGCGCGCCGGCAAGAAATGCCGAAAAAACGCCTAAAAACCGCCGTCGGCGATGACCGGGGATGGACGATACTACGCGTCTGGACCGGGGTCTCCAGTGCATGGACTTCTTCGAGGCCCTGGCTTCATCGCCGGGTCCGTCGACCCGCCGCCGTCGGACGTGTCGGAGCGTTCGACGGCGGCGATCTTTTTCGCGTGCCATACTGCCGGGCGCATGCACCGCGCCTTCGCACTCGGACTCGTGACGGCCTTCGCGGCCGCACCCTCGGCCCTCGGCTTCGTCGATGCCCGCGCACTGCTCCTCGGTGCGCCGCCCGAGCCGGCGCCCGCCGATGCGGCGCCGGCCATCGCGCCCGCGGCCGCGCCCGTGCGCTTCGGCGCCAAGGACAGCTGGCGGCTTGACCTCGAGGGCGAGTGGACGGGCGACCTCGATGCCATCAACCTCGGGCTCGGCCGCATCGGCGTGGCGTGGTTCTTCGTGGACCACTTCGAGGTGGCGCTCTACGCGACCCTCGGCGGTGCGTCCGAGGCGTCCACCGACGCCTTCGTCTACGGCGGCGACCTCGAGTTCCGCTGGCACTTCCTCGCCTTCGAGCGCTGGTCGGTGTTCGCAAGCGCCGGCTGCGGCATCATCGGCGCCACCGAGCCGGTGCCCACCGGCGGCACCGAGTTCAACTTCACGCCCTGCGCCGGCGGGGGCGTCACCTTCGACGTGTGGGAGGGAACGCGTCTCTACCTCTCGGCGCGCTGGTTCCACATCTCGAACGCGTCGACGTCCTCGAACAACCCGGGATTCAACGGCCTGGGCCTGTGGGCCGGGCTGAGCTTCGCGCTCTGAGCCGGCGCTCAGCGCGGGTAGCCCGCGGGATTGGCCTGCATCCAGCGCCACGCGCTCTCGACCATCGGCGCGAGCGTGACATGGCGCGGTTTCCATCCGAGCTCGCGCATGACGAGCGAGGGATCCGAGCGCAGCTCGGGCGGATCGCCCTCGCGGCGCGGCGCGACCTTCGCGGGAATCGGCCGCCCGACGACGCGCTCGCACTCGGCGAGCACCTCGCGCACGCTGAAGCCGCGCCCGATGCCGACGTTGAACGCACGGCACTCGGCGGGGCGCAGCCCCGCGACCGCATCGACGTGCGCGGCCGCAAGGTCCTCGACGTGCACGTAGTCGCGGATGCACGTGCCGTCCGGGGTCGGGTAGTCGGTGCCGAAGATCTCCAGGGCAGGGCGCGTGCCGAGCGCCGCCTGCAGCGCCGACGGGACGAGGTGCGTCTCCGGATCGTGGTCCTCGCCGAGCAGCCCGTCCGCGGAGCATCCCGCGACGTTGAAGTAGCGAAGCAGCACCGCGCCGAAGTCGCCGCCGGTGCGGCGCGCGCCCTCGACCTGCTCGCGGATCATGGTCTCGCAGGCGAGCTTCGCCGAACCGTAGGGGTTGCATGGCCGCTGCGGCATCGTCTCGACGATCGGCATGCGGTCCGGCACGCCGTAGGTGGCGCAGGTGGACGAGAAGACCAGGCGCCGGGTGCCGGCGGCCTGGATCGCCTCGAGGAGGCTTGCCGTGCCGCCGGCGCTGCAGCTCCAGTACATGGCGGGGTGGCCCATCGACTCCCCCACCAGGGCGAAGGAGGCGAAGTGCAGGACCACGTCCGGCCGCTCGGCGAGCAACGTCTCCCGCAGGGTCCGTCGGTCTCGGATGTCGGCCTCGACGAACCGCACCCGGCCGGGGGCGAGTCGTTCCAGCGCCCCGATCGCCGCCCGGTGGCCGCGTTCCAGGCTGTCGACCGCCACCACCCGCTCGGCCCCCCGCATCAGGAGTTCCCGCGCGGTGTGCGACCCGATGTAGCCCGCGGCGCCGGTGACCAGGTACTTCACGATGGATGCTCCAAGGGCAGGCCGTTCTTATCGGCATCCTCACGTAAGGCTGCCGGTGCGGTCGATGAGTATGCTATGAAGTTCAACGAGCCGCCACGGATGGCGGATCGACAGGCGGGGCCCCCTTCCGGGACGGTGCCCGCCTTCGCCTCTGCAGTTCACGCATGGACATCGCCGCCCCGACCCGCCCGACCCAACGCAGTCTTCCGCCGGCGCCCCCCGAGGGGCCCGCGGTTTCGTCGCCCCTCAAGTCGTCCGGCACCGTCGCCCTCCGGGACGTTCCGGCGGACGACCCCCGCCTGCAGGCGTTGAGCCGCGCCTGTGCGCTGCTCGAGGCCCTGGAGGCCGAGGCCAAGGCCCTGGACCGCCGGCTGGCGGATGCCAACCGGGTCGACCCGATGCGGCACGTGCGCGGGCAGACCTCGCTCGAGGCGGCCATGGCCGAGACCCGGACGCTTGTCCGGGAACTGGACGACCTGCTGTGCACCGCGGCCGAGGACGTCCGGCGCCAGGCCGGTCGCACCCAGCCGAAGGGAAGCCGGTGACCATGACTGCGGAATCCGACCCCCGCCAGGGGACCGTGGTCGACCTGTCGGCCCTGCCGGCCGCGCGCCTGCGCGAGGCCCTGAACGCCGCCTTCGACTACCGGGGCGACGTGACCCTGCACCTCGCCGACGGGTCGGCGATCGAGTGCTACGTCTTCGACCGCCGCGAGGGTGACTCGCTCGAATCGTCGCTCGTGCGCATCATGCTCGCCGGTGGCGGCGAGAAGCGCACCATCCCCTACGCCCAGATCCGTCGCCTGGAGTTCTCCGGCAAGGACGCCGCGGCCGGCAAGACCTGGGAGAACTGGGTGCGCCGCTACGTGGAGAAGCACCTCGCCGGCGAGCGCGCGAGCATCGAGAGCGAATCGCTCGACTGAAGATCGGGCCCCGGGCGGCCGCGCCAGGTCAGAACGTCCGGCCCGATTCCGGGTCGATGAACTTCCAGCCGAACTGCTTCTTCATCCGGTGGATGATGGTCCAGGCGATGTCGTCGTCGGTGACGGCCATCTCCATCTGGCGCACCGGATCCTCGCCGGGGGCGATCACCAGCTCGATGCCGGGGCCGTACAGGACGCTGCCGTTCGCCTGGTCGGGGCCGGTGTTGCACGTGGCCAGGCCCGTGACCAGCTCGGCCCGCGTGCCCATCGGCGTCAGCGAGCCATCGGCGGACGGAATCGCGTACTGGATCACGTAGCGCTTGCGGGCCATCAGGGGTTCCGCACGATAGCGCACGCGCCGGAACCACGTCATCGTCCCACCGCCCTCGCCACCGCGTCGACGAGGGTCGAGAGCGGCACCGGCTTCACCAGGTACGCCGCCGCACCGAGGCTGCGGGCAAGTTCCGCATGGCGCGTGCCGCGGTTGGCGGTCACCATGACGACGGGTGCCTTCGGCGCCGCCGCACGGCAGCGTTCGAGCACGGCAAACCCCGATTGGCCCGGGAGCATCACGTCGAGCACCACCGCGTCCGGCGGGACCGCCTGCAGGTGGTGCATGGCGACGCTGCCGTCGGCCACCTCGTCGGTGACCGCGCCCTCGGCACGCAGGGCCAGGCCCATCGCGGTGCGGATGTCCGGGTCGTCGTCCACCACGAGCACGCGGGCGCCCGCCAGGCGCGCGGGGCCCGTCACGCCGCCGCCCCCGCCGGCGCGGCGTGCGCGGCGCGGGCCGCCTGCTCGACGAGCCGATCGACCTCGTCCGTGGTCATCCATGGCAGGGCGCGCAGCTTCGCCTCGATGCGCGCCGGCATCGGCTTCGACTCGCGCTCCCAGCGCGGGCGGCTCTTCCAGCGGCGGTGGATCCAGAGGTACTGCGTGGGATCGAGGTTCACGGCCCGCTCCATCGCGCGGTTGTAGCGCGCGGTGAGCCAGAAGACGGGGTCGTCCTCGCCGGCCCAGTCGCGGGGGCGGATGACGTCGGTGGTGCAGACGCGGTAGCGGAAGCCGTCGCCGTGGCGCAGCGCCACGCCCACGACCACCGGCAGCTCGTACCGGATGGCGAGCAAGGCCACCGACTTGTAGGCGCTCGCCATCTGCCCGAAGAAGGGGACGAACACGCCGTCGTGGCCGGCGTCCTGGTCGGCGATCATCGCGATGCGGCCGCCGGAGGTGACGATCCGCTGCAGCTCCTCGGTGGCGCCGAACTTCGTGATCACGCGCATGCCGCGCGCCTCGCGCTTGCCGAGCGCCCAGTCCCAGATCCACCGGTTGTCGAGCGGTCGCGCGAGCGCGTGCATCCGGAAGCCCATCAGCGTCGGGAAGAACCCGAGCAGTTCCCAGTTGCCCGCGTGCGGGGCCAGGAAGATCGCGGGCCGGTCCTCGATCATCGCCTCGATGCCGGGGCGCGCCTCGTCGAGGTCCACGTGCCGGGGCCAGGTCTCCTCGGTGAGGAGGCGGGGCAGCTGGAACGCGTCCACCATGTACGTGCGGAACATGTAGCGCACGCTGGCACGGGCGAGCGCCTCGGCCTCGCCGGCGGGCATCGCGGGGAACGCGCGGCGGACGTTGCCGAGCGCGCGGTCGAGGCGCTTGCGGTTGAGGGTGCACCACGCGTCGGCCACGACGCCCGCGGTGCGGAGGTTCTGCTCCGGGGGGAAGGCGCCGAACAGCCACTCGAAGCTGCGCGCGCCGGCGTACTGCGCGAGGTGGATCGCGGTCCGCAGGGCAGGTGCCTTGGCTTGGGCGCCCATCGTCTCGAGCGCCCGGCCGCCGTCAGCGTCCTTCGTTCGTCAGGACCTGCATCCGGTTCCAGTTCAGGACCGGGACGCGGGCCGACTGCGCGTCGGTGAACAGCGCCGTGTAGGCCTCGTACGCGCGCTTCTGGTCGAAGTGCGCCGTGTACTCGCCCTCGTCGGCGTCCGGCGGCAGGTCGAGCGGCTTGGAGGGCTGCACGCCCATCACCACGAAGTCGAGGTCGCCGCGCAGCGCGTCGCCCTCGACCACGTCGCCGCCCCAGGCCTTGATGCGGCCGCGGACGTACTCGGCCTCGGCGGCCGTGGCCTTGCCGTCGGAATCGACGTCGAACATTCCGTGCACGAGGAACTTGTAGCGGTACTCGGGGCTGAAGATGACGTTGGCGATCACGTCGTCCTTCACCACGGGGCGCGTGCGCGCGCCCCAGCGGCGGCCCTCCGGGATGATGCGCGCCGTCGAGGTGCTGTCGTCCACCTTCAGCACCTGGATGCGGGCCTTGCCGGGGATCAGCTCGCCGGTCGTGGGGTTGTACTGGATGGCCTGGACGCTGTCGTAGACGTCGAAGGTCATGCCCGGCTGCACGCGCTGCTTGGCGCCGATCGAGATGAACACCTCGCCGTCCTGTCCGGCGGAGTCGATGATGCGTCCGTCGGCGAGCTGCGCGGCGTTCTCCGGCTTCACGCGGTACTGGTCGACGCTCTTCTGGAGCTCGGAGACGCGGGTCTCGAGCGTCGCGCGGCTCACGGACTCGCTGTCGATCTTCTCCTGCAGGCTCGCCACCTCGTTGCGGCGGCGCTGGTCCATCTCGTCCTGCAGGCGGGTGATCTCCTGCACGGTGCTCTCGACCTTCTTGCCGTACTCGTCGACCTTGGTGCGGTAGGCGCCGATGTCGCCCTCCACGCGCTGGCCGGCCGCGAGGGCGCCCTGGGATGCCTTGCCGGCCTCCGCGCGGGCCGAGGCCGCGTCGGCGCGGGCCGCGTCGGCCTGCTGCTTGAGGTTGGCGTTGTCCTGGGCGAGCTGGTCACGGGTCGACCGGATCGAGTCGAGCTCGAGCTTCAGGTTGGTGACGTTCTCGGCGCCGAGCGCCTTCTTCGCGGTGGCAAGGGTGTCCTCGCCGGCGACGGCGTCCGCCTCGCCGGTCATGAAGCCGACGAGCGCCTTGTACTCGCGGTCGATCTTCGAGGCCTTGGAGTTGCTGGCCTGGGCCGCGTCGTCGGCGGCCTTCTTCTTCTCCACCGCGGCGCCGGCCTCGATGTAGAAGTAGATCGTGGAGGCCAGCAGGCCGACCGTGAGGATGACGAAGGTGACGAGGCCAACGACAAGGCCGGTCGTGCGCTGGTTCATGGAAGGCATGTCTCCGAGGGCGGAACGGGGGGAGGGCCCCCGCCGGGTGAAGCGGAAAGTGTCCGGAAACCGGGCGTCCGCGTCAAGTGGAGAGTACGCGAGCCGGGTGCCGCGGGGTTGCGCGCGGGGTGGCGTTCGGTCGACTGGTTTCCGGCCACTCTGGCCGCGCGCGGGTCACTTGCCGGCGCTTCGGCGCTGCAATTCGGCCTTCGCCTCGCGGAATTCGGTGACCTGCACGTCCTCTGGCTTCTCGGGGCGGCGGTACCAGCGCATCATGGCCTCGAGGTCGAGGGTGCCGTACCACGGCTTGCCGGACCAGAACGGGCTGGGGCCGCCGGTGGCGGCGGAGGTGCTGCCGCGCGCGGCGAGCTCGGCCTGGGCGCGCTCGAGCTGCGTGCGCGTCTCGACGAGGGCCGTCTTCAGCTGCACGATCTCCGAGCGCAGGACGTCGGTGGCGCCGGCGGCACCGGACGTGGCACGCGCCGCGGCGAGGTCCTGGTTGGCGCGCTCGAGCGAGGCGCGTGACGCCTCGGTCTCCGCGGCGCGCGCCGCCGCCTGGGACTGCGCCTCCTGGAGCTTCGCCTGCGCGTCCTTGGCGGCGGCCTGCGCGGCGTCGGCGCGCGCCTGCGCGTCCTTCGCCGTGGCCTCGGCGCGCGCGGTGCGTTCGGCGAGCGCCTTGGAGTCGACCTCCGCCTTGGCGGCGCGGTCGGACTCGGTCTGCGCGTGCTTCGCCGCGTCCGCGGCAGCGGCCTCCTTCTCGGCGAGCGAACCGGCCTTCGACGCGAAGTGGATGGTGGTGCCGAGCAGGATCGCAACGAGGATCCCGAGCGCAACGGTCATCGGGGAACGGGTCGACGGGGAAGTGGTCTGGTCCATGGCGGTCGTTGGTGTGGTGGGGACGGGCGGAGTGACGTCCCGCCAGTGTCCGGAAACAGGTCGGCGACGGGGGTATACCGCCAGTTCGCCCGCCGGTTGCGGCGGCTGCGGAATCTTGGCATACTGCCCCGTTCGTCCGAACGCCGAGGAACCCCGTGCCGAACACCGAGTCAGCCAAGAAGCGAGTCCGCCAGAACGCCAAGCAGAACGCCCTGAACAACTGGCGCAAGCGCCGGGTCAAGGACCAGGTGAAGGCGTTCGACCAGGCCATCCACGCGCGTGACCCCAAGGCCGCCGAGGCCGAGTACCGCAAGGTGGTCTCGATCCTGGACAAGGTGTCCTCGACGTCGACGATGCACCGCAACACCGCGTCGCGGAAGAAGAGCCGCCTCGCGAAGCAGCTGAAGGCGATCCAGGGCGCCAAGAAGTGACCCCACGGTCGGCGCAGGTCCGCGTCCTCTGCCTGGACGTGGACGGGGTGTTGACCGACGGGACCGTGGCGCTCGACGACCTCGGGCACGAGACGAAGCGCTTCAACGCGAAGGACGGGCTGGGGATCGCGATCTGGCGCCGCATGGGCGGCGAGGTGGCGGTGATCACCGGTCGCGCGGGCCAGGCGGTCCGGCACCGGCTCGAGGAACTCGGCGTCCGGCAGCTGCATTCGGGAACCTCCGACAAGGCGGCGGCGCTGCGCGCGGTGGCCGCCGCGGTGGGCGCCGGCCCGGAGGCGATCGCCTTCGTGGGAGACGACCTGCCCGATCTCCCGGCGATGCGGGCGTGCGGCTACCCTGTGGCCGTGCACGATGCCGCGGCCGAAGTCCGTGCCGCGGCGGCCTACGTGACCGCCGCGCCCGGCGGCCGTGGCGCGGTGCGCGAGGTGGTGGAGCACCTCCTGCGGAGCCAGGACCGATGGAACGACGCGCTGGCCATGTTCGACGCCCCGTCGGACGCCTCCCGATCGGCGGGGCGCGCCGATGAGCGGCCCCGCAGCGCCTGAAGACCCCTTCAAGCGGCGCCGTCGGCGCCCATGGATCCTGACGGCGGTGGCGGTGGCGGCCTCGGTGGGGCTGGTGGTGGCGGCATGGGTCGTCGACCGGCAGTCGGGCCCGAAGCGCTCGGCACGCACGCGCGAGCGCCCGGTGGCGGACCTCGTGGTGCCGGAGCCGCTGAGCGACCAGGAACGCGCGGGCACGGGGCCGCGGTTCGGGTCGCAGGAAGCGGTGCGCCTGGAGCAGGGCGCGTGGGTGCAGGTGGCCGATGCGGCCGGCAACCTGAAGCAGCAGTACACGGCGTCGCGCATCGATCCGCTGCCGGACAAGCGACTGGCGATGAAGGACCCGCGCGCGGTGCTGTACGGCGACGGCGGCCGCATCGTCACGATGAGAAGCGACGACATGGCCGCGCGCGTGCCGAAGCGTGCGCTCGAGAGCGGGCGCCTCTCCGGCAACGTGGTGATCCGCATCTACCGCCCGAAGGACGGGCGCGCGGTGGACCTGAAGTCCGACGCGCCGGAGATCACCGTCGAGGCGCCCGAGGCATCCTTCGAGTCGGAGACCGGCGAGGTGCGCTGCGACCGCCGCTTCCGCATCCTGGGCGAGACGCTGTCCCTCGACGGCGAGGGGCTGTCGCTCACGCTCTCGGCCGACGGCAAGGACATCGAGCGGCTGGTGATCGACCGCACGCTGGCGCCGATCCGCATCA
>JBJTJU010000063.1:0-4529 GCA_046096165.1 Phycisphaerales bacterium
GCCGTCCGCTGGCGCGATGCCGAAGGCACCGTCTGCTTCCCCGGCGACGTGATGCCGACCGTGCACCACGCGCACCCGGCGTCGAGCCTGGCCTACGACATGCTCCCCTACGACACGATGCAGACGAAGCGCGCCCTCCTCGAGGACGCGGACCGCGGTGCATGGCGGCTGGTGCTGGACCACGAGCCGGGCGAATGCGTCGTGCGCCGCGGGGCCGGCGCCTGAAGCGGCTATCCTCTGCCGCAGCACAGGAGATCCCATGAAGCGCTCGTCGATCCGCACGCTCGTCGTCCTCAACTGCTGCCTGCTGGCCGCGCTCGCCGCGGTCACCTTCGGCCCCTCGGCCGTCGCGCAGCTGCGCCCCCGCTCGACCTACACCATGGCCGGCGGTACGGTGAACGGCATCGTCCAGGGCGTCGTCTACATCACCGACGAGACCACCAACGAGGTCGTGGCCGTGAGCTGGTTCGAGAACCAGAAGCGCCTCGTCGGCCTCGGCTACCGCAACATGACCATGGACGCCCAGCAGGCGGCGCAGACGCGCTGAGCGCACGGAGCACATGCCCATGACCACCGACGATCGCCGCACCGCCGCGCCCCGCCAGGGCCTCACCGCCACCGCGATCCTCACCGCGAGCGCGGTGCTGCTCGCGGCGCTCACCATCATCCAGGCCGGGCGCCTGCCGTTCAACGCGGCCTACGCCGGCACCGCCAACCAGGGCGGGCAGGGCACCAGCATCGTGACCATCGACTCGGGCCTCGGCCCGAAGGAGCGCCCCTACGAGCTGCTCTGGGTGCTCGATGGCCGCGGCGAGATGGTGTTCATCTACTACATGGAGAACGCCAACGCGGGCGAGAAGGCGCTTCTCCTGCGCCAGGTGATCTTCCTGCCCGACCTGTTCCGCAAGGCCCGCGGCGGCTGACCGGCGCATGCGCGCGGTCGACGCCATCATGGCCGCCCGCCGCGCGGAGTCGTTCACCAAGCGATCGATCAAGGCATCGTCCAAGCAGCATGCGCTGCGGACGGCGATGTCCATGCTCGACCTGACCACGCTCGAGGGGAAGGACACCGCGGAGAAGGTGCGCGGCCTGTGCCGCAAGGCGCTGCAGCCGCTCGACCTGCCCCCCGGCCGTCCGGCGCCCGAGCCGCCGGTGCCGCACGTCGCGGCGGTGTGCGTCTACCCGACCATGGTGCCGGTGGCGTGCGAGTGCCTCGCGGGAAGCGGTGTCAAGGTCGCGGCCGTCGCCACCGGCTTCCCGAGCGCGCAGTACCCGCTCGACGTCCGCCTGCGCGACTGCGCCGACGCAATCGCCGCGGGCGCCGACGAGATCGACATGGTGATCAGCCGCGGGCTGTTCCTCGCCGGCCGCCTCGACGAGGTGGTCCACGAGATCCGCGAGACGCGCGCGCTCTGCGCCCATCCACCCGCCGGGCGCCCGGCGCACCTCAAGATCATCCTGGAGACCGGCGAGCTCGAGCCGCTCGATGCCGTGCGCCGCGCGAGCGACCTGGCCATCGAGGCCGCCTGCACCGTGCCGGGCTGCGCGGCCCCCGCCGACGGCGAGGTGTTCATCAAGACCTCGACCGGCAAGGTGCAGCCCGCGGCCACCATGCCGGTCACGCTCATCATGCTCGAGTCGATCCGCGATGCCTTCATGGCATCGGGCGTCCGCATCGGCATGAAGCCCGCGGGCGGCATCCGCACCGCCAAGCAGGCGATCGCCTACCTGGTGATGGTGAAGGAGACGCTCGGCGACGCGTGGCTCTCGCCCGCGCTCTTTCGCTTCGGCGCAAGCGCCCTGGCGAACGACATCGCGCGGCAGCTGCTTCGCATGCAGGCCGGCGGGTACGCAGCGCACTACGACGTCAGCGAGGCGTGACCGGCGCCTTGCGCGTGGCCCAGAAGGCACGCAGCATCGAGGCGAACTCGTCGCCGTCGGCGGCGGCGGCGCTCGCCATCTCGGCATGCAGGTGGCGGGCCTCGTCGGCCGACCCGTCGAGCTCGTTGAGCCACGCCTTGGTGGCGCGGAGCGCCTGCGGACCCTTGGACAGGAGCGACGTGACCAGCCGGTCGGTCTCGGCGTCGAGTGCGTCGGGGGTGGCGGCGCAATGCGTCGCCAGGCCCAGGCGCACCGCGTTCGGTCCGTCCACGACGTCGCCTCCGAGGGTGATGGCCCGCGCGCGACCGTGGCCCGCCCCCGCGGTGAGTGCCGGCAGCGACACCGCCGGGCTGACGCCGATCCGGTGGACGGGGTAGCCGACCTGCGCATCCGGCGCGACCACGACGAAATCGCACCCGGCGAGCACGGCGCATCCGCCGGCGAGCGCCGCGCCGGGCACCGAGGCCACCACCGGCACCGGAAGCTCGCGCAGCGCGCGCACCATGCGCGACAGGTCGTGGACGAGGTCGGCGAGGAGCGCCGGGCGTTCCACGCACGCCGCCAGGTCGAACCCGGCGGAGAACGAGTGCCCCTCGGCGCGGATCACCACCACGTCGGCGCCCTTCAGCGAACCATCGGCCGCCAGAAGGCGGTCATCGCAGGCAAGCGCGGCCACCAGCAGGCGCTGGTGCAGCGCGGTGAACATCGCCTCGCCGAGCGGGTTCCGCCGGGCCGGGTCGGCCAGCGTGATGTCGAACCGTCGGTCGTTGCAGGTGCTGCGGGCGAGCATGGAGATGCGCCTCGGCGCGAGGTCCGTGAACCTACACCAAACGAATCCGCCCGCGAACCGGACGGCTTCCCGCGCGTACTTCCGGAGTCTGCCGGGTCACCGCATCCGGCAGGCGCGCGATGCTGGGAGTCCACGCCTGGCACCGGCGCATGCCGCTGGAAGGTCCAGCGGCATGCTGCCGTTTTCGCGCTGCACGCCGTGCGACCGGGTGCCGGGATGCCGTGTCGCAGCGCCGCCCCTGCTGCCGCGCCCATGCCGGTGGCGGGATGCTAGAACTCGTGTCCATGGAACCCGGGACCACCCTCGTCCCCACGCTGCTCGCCGCCTCGCCGGTGGCCGTGGCGGTGGTCGTCGTGGTCTCCGTGCTCGGCCTCGTCGCGATCTGGGTCGCCGCGGTCTACAACGGGCTGGTCTCGCGCCGCATGCGCGTGCAGAACGGGTTCGCGCAGATCGACGTCCAGCTGCGCCGCCGGCACGACCTGGTGCCGAACCTGGTGGCGACGGTGAAGGGGTCGATGGCGCACGAGCGCGAGACGCTCGAACGGGTCGTGCAGGCGCGCGCGGCGGCGGTGTCTGCGCAGGCCCGGCTGCAGGCCTCGCCCGGCGATGCCGCGGCCACCACCGCCCTGGCCGGTGCCGAGGGCGTGCTGCAGTCGGCGCTTGGGCGGCTCGTCATCCTGATGGAGCGCTACCCGGACCTCAAGGCCAACACCTCCGCCCTGCAGCTGCAGGAGGAACTGGTCAGCACCGAGAACCGCATCGCCTTCGCGCGCCAGGCCTACAACGACGCGGTGATGAACCTGAACACGCGCCTCTCGGTCTTCCCCGACCTGATCGTGGCGCAGATGTTCTCGTTCCGCCCGGCGGCGCTCTTCGAGGCGGACGAGGCATCGCGGGCCGTGCCGGCGGTCGACTTCGCGCGCACCGGCCCGCAGGCGGGGGCGTAGCGGTGGACTTCTTCGAGCGGCAGGAAACCGCCAGGCGAAACTCGGGGCGGCTCGTCCTGCTCTTCGTGCTGGCGGTGGCGGCAACGATGGCGGCGGTGCACCTCCTCGTCGCCCGCGTCCTGGGCGGCGGCAACTACCTCGATCCACGGCTGATGCTCGCGTCCATCGGCTCGGTGGCGGCGGTCGTCCTGATCGGCAGCTGGGTGAAGATGGCGCAGATGGGCCACGGTGGGGCGGCGGTCGCCGCCGCGCTCGGCGGCCGGCAGATCTCGCCGTCGACCGGCGACCCCGAGGAGCGGCGCGTCCTCAACGTGGTCGAGGAGATGGCGATCGCCGCCGGGCTGCCGGTGCCGCCGGTCTACGTCATGGAGGAGCAGGCGATCAACGCCTTCGCCGCCGGGAACACGCCGCGCGACGCGGTGATCGGCGTGACGCGGGGCTGCATCCGGTCGCTGACCCGCGACGAGCTGCAGGGGGTCGTCGCGCACGAGTTCAGCCATGTGTTCCACCAGGACATGCGCCTGAACATGCGCCTCGTCGGATGGCTCGGAGGCATCGTGGCCATCTCGACGATCGGCCGCGTGATGCTGCGCGCCCTGCGGTCAAGCCGACGTTCCCGTGGGAAGAACGACGGTGCCGCGCTGATGGCGGTCCTGGGGCTCGGCCTCTTCCTCATCGGGATCGTCGGCGACTTCTTCGGGCGCATCATCCAGAGCGCGGTGAGCCGCCAGCGCGAGTACCTCGCCGACGCGAGCGCGGTCCAGTACACGCGCAACCCCGACGGCATCGCGGGCGCGCTGGAGAAGATCGCCCGGGGAGCGGGCAGCCGGCTCGAGGCGCCGGCGGCGGCCGAGTTCAGCCATTTCCTGTTCGCCGACGGCGTGGCGTCGCTCTTCGCCACGCATCCACCC
>JBJTJU010000064.1:0-16478 GCA_046096165.1 Phycisphaerales bacterium
CGCGAGAAGCTGCGCGAGATCCTGATGTCCGGCGGCGACGCGATGGTGCTCCAGAACACCAAGATCGCCGCGTGGCTGGCGGCACTCGCGGAGGCCGGCATCGAGTCGATCCGCATCGGCACCAAGGAGATGGCCTTCTACCCGCAGCGCTTCGACGAGGCGTTCGTGGCCATGCTGGACGAGTTCCACAAGGCCTACCCCGAGGTCGGCCTGCACATCGTGGTGCACTTCGAGCACCCCGACGAGTTCCTGGCGAAGGATGCCGGGGGCGAGTACGTGCGCGACGGCCAGGGCTTCCTGCAGTGGGTGCCCGCGACCGGCGAGGCGATGCGCCGCCTCGCATCGCGCGGCTGGCTGAGCGTCGAGAACCAGTCCCCGATCATCAAGGGGATCAATGACGATCCCGACGCCCTGCGCATCCTGCAGCGCGAGTTCAAGCGCGCCGGCGGCGAGAACCACTACTTCTTCTGCGGCCGCGACATCATCGCCTACCGCGCCTTCAACGTGCCGATCGAGCGCGCCTGGCAGATCCTCAACGAGTCGCAGAAGGGCCTCTCCGGCGTCGAGCAGCACGCGCGGCTCTCGATCACCCACTACAAGGGGAAGACCGAGGTCAACGCCGTCACCAGCAAGCCGATCCCGGGCCTGAAGGGCAGCGAGAACGGCGTGGTGCTCTTCAAGATCCTCCGCAGCTCGGGCGCCGCCGCCGACAAGGGCAAGGTGTGCATCGTGGGCCGCAACCCCGAGGCGCTGTGGTTCGATGGCTACGACGACCGCGTGCTGTTCGACGAGGCCGGCCTGTACGACTACTCGCGCGTCAAGATGGCGCGGGTGACGCACGCCGCTCCGCCGGTGCCCGCGCCCGCCTGCCGATGATCGACAAGCGCCTCGCGAGCGTGCGCGAGGCCGTGGCCGCCGTCTTCGACGGCGCCACGGTCATGGTCGGTGGCTTCGGCGAGGCCGGCAGCCCGATCGAGCTGATCCACGCCCTGATCGACCAGGGGGCCAAGGACCTCGTGGTCGTGAGCAACAACACGGGCACGGGCCTCGTGGGCCTGGCCGCGCTGCTGCGGGCCGGCCGCGTGCGCAAGGTGATCTGCTCGTTCCCCAGGACCGCCGGATCGACCGTGTTCCCCGACCTCTACCGGGCCGGCAAGGTCGAGCTCGAGCTGGTGCCGCAGGGAACGCTCGCCGAGCGGATCCGCGCGGGCGGCGCCGGCATCGCCGCCTTCTACACGCCGACCGCGGCCGGCACGCCGCTCGCCGCCGGCAAGGAGGTGCGCGACTTCGGCGGGCGCGAGCACGTCCTCGAGCACGGCCTGCGCGCCGACTTCACGCTCATCAAGGGTCGAACCGCCGACACGCACGGCAACGTGCTGTACCACCGCACCGCGCGCAACTTCGCGCCGATGATGGCCACGGCCGCCGCGGTCACCGTCGTGCAGGCGGCCGACGTGGTGCCGGCCGGCGCGCTGGACGCCGAGTCGGTGGTGACACCGGGCATCTTCGTCGACCGCGTGGTGCACGTGCCCGAACCCGCGCTCGAGTCGGCGCTGAACGAGGCGGGAGCGAGCTACCCATGAGCACGGCACCCGGCACCAAGCCTGCCGCGGCCGAGACCATCGGCTGGACCCGCGAGGGCATCGCCGAGCGCGTGGCGCAGGACATCCCCAATGGCTCGTACGTGAACCTGGGGATCGGCATCCCGGAACTCGTCGCGCGCTACGTGCCCGCGGGGCGCACGCTCGTCTACCACACGGAGAACGGCCTGCTGGGGATGGGCCCCTCCCCCGCCGCGGGCCAGGGCGACCCCGAGCTCATCAACGCCGGCAAGCGTCGCGTCACCATGATGCCCGGCGCGGCGTTCTTCGACCAGGCCACGAGCTTCGCGATGATCCGCGGCGGGCACCTCGACCTCAGCGTGCTGGGCGCGCTTCAGGTGGCGGCGAACGGCGACCTCGCCAACTGGTCGACCGGTGCCGACGATGCGATCCCCGCCGTCGGCGGCGCGATGGACCTGGTGGCCGGCGTGAAGCGCGTCTTCGTGATGACCACGCACGTCACCAAGGAAGGCACGCCGAAGCTCGTCGGGCGCTGCACGTACCCGCTCACGGGCCGCGGCGTGGCGACGCGCGTCTACTCGGACCTCGCCGTCATCGACATGACGCCGCAGGGATTCCGGCTGGTGGAACTCGCCCCCGGCGTGGGCTTCGACTTCGTGCAGGAACGGACCGGCGCGCCGATCCTGCAGGACCGCACGCGCCAGGCAGGAGCCTGACCATGGCAACCCCCTCAGCTGCGCACGCATCCGCACCCGCCCCGGCCGCCAGCCGCAGCGCCGAGCTCTTCGAGCGCGCCAAGAGGGTGATGCCGGGCGGCGTGAGCCGCAACACCGTGCTCTGGTCGTCGGTGCCGCCCTACGTGGCGCACGGCGAGGGCTGCCGCGTCACCGACATCGACGGCGTCACGCGCATCGACTTCGCCAACAACGTGGCGTCCCTGATCCACGGGCACGCGTACCCGCCGGTGGTGCAGGCGGTGGCGGCGCAGCTCTCGCGCGGCACCGCGTTCATGATGGCGACCGAGCAGGAGGTGCTGCACGCCGAGCACGTGTGCTCGCGCAGCGGCGGCTTCGACCGCATCCGGTTCGTCAATTCCGGCACCGAGGCGGTGATGGCGGCACTGAAGGCGGCGCGCGCCTTCACCGGCCGGCCGAAGATCGCCAAGGTCGAGGGGGCCTACCACGGCGGCTACGACTACGTCGAGACCAGCCAGGGATCGACGCCCAAGGACTGGGGCAGCGTCGACCACCCGAACCGCGTGCCGCTCGTCCACGGCGCGCCGCAGTCGGCGATGGAGGACGTGGTGGTCATCCCCTTCGACGACGTCGACCGCTCGATCGCGCTGCTCGACGAGCACCGCGCCGACCTCTCGTGCGTCCTGCTCGACCTGATGCCGCACCGCGTGGGCCTCAAGCCCGCGTCGAAGGCGTTCGTCGCCGCGATGCGCGAGTGGACGGCACGCAACGGCGCGCTCCTCGTCCTTGACGAGGTGATCACCTTCCGAACCGAGTACGGCGGCGCGCAGGAGCAGTACGGCGTGCACGGCGACCTGACGGCGCTCGGCAAGATGATCGGCGGCGGCTTCCCGGTGGGGGCGCTGGCCGGGCGCGCCGACGTGATGGAGGTGCTGAACCCCGGCGCCCCGAAGCTCCTGTTCCCGCTCTCCGGCACCTTCTCCGCGAACCCGGTCACCATGACCGCCGGGCGCGTGGCGATGGAGCACTTCGACCGCCCGGCCGTCGCGCGGCTCAACGCGCTCGGCGACCGCGTCCGGCACGGGATCGCCGAGGCCATCGGCCGCACCGGCGCACCGGCGAGCGTCACCGGGGGCGGATCGATGTTCCGGGTGCACATGAAGGCCGCCGTGCCCGCCAACTACCGCGAGGCCTACGCGACACCAGAGGAGAGCAAGCGGCTCAAGCTGATGCTCGAGCACCTCTTCGCCGAGGGCTTCCTGATGGTGGGCACGTGCACCGGCATGCTGTCGACGCCGATGACGGAGTCCGAGGTCGACGCGCTGGTGGCGGCGATGGAATCCGGCTTCAAGCGCCTCACGGCGGCCTGAGCGCCGACGGCGCCCGTACGGGCCTCAGTCGCGCTCGACCAGCAGCGCAAGCCCCTGCCCCACGCCCACGCAGAGCGAGGCGATGCCGCGCCGCGCGCCGCGCCGGACCATCTCGTGCACCAGCGTCACGGTGATGCGCGCGCCGCTCGCCCCGAGCGGGTGCCCGATCGCGATCGCGCCGCCGTTGACGTTGACGCGCGCGGGGTCGAGTCCCAGCCCGCGCACGCACGCCACCGCCTGCGCCGCGAAGGCCTCGTTCAGCTCGACCAGGTCGACGGAGTCCGGCGCCACGCCCGTGCGTGCCGCCAGCCGGCGGATCGCGGGCACCGGGCCGATTCCCATGTGCGCCGGGTCGACGCCCGCCGAGGCGCCCGCACCGACGTAGGCCAGGGGCACGAGGCCGAGCGCCTTCGCGCGCGACGCCTCGACCAGGAGCAGTGCCGCCGCGCCGTCGTTGATCCCGGACGAGTTGCCCGCCGTGACGGTGGCATCCGCCGCCTTCGAGAAGGCGGGCCTGAGCGCGGCGAGCTTCGCCATCGTCGTGTCGGGACGCGGGTGCTCGTCGACGTCGAAGCGCTTCGTGGCGCCCTTCCCCTGCGGCACGTCGACCGGGGCGAGCTCGTCGGCGAAGCGCCCTGCCGCATGCGCCGCTGCCCAGCGCTCCTGGCTCGCGAGCGCGAACCGGTCCTGGTCCTCGCGCGAGACGCCGTGGGTGCGCGCCACGTTCTCCGCCGTCTCGCCGAGCGAGATGGGCGGATGCTTGGCGGCAAGGCGCGGGTTCACGAATCGCCAGCCGATCGTGGTGTCGGCGAGTTCCTGCGTGCGCCCGAACGCCTGCTCGCTCTTGGAGAGGACGTACGGCGCGCGGCTCATCGATTCCACGCCGCCGGCGACGTACACGTCGCCCTGCCCCGACTCGATCATGCGCGCGGCCACGTGGATCGCCTCCAGGCCAGAGGCACAGAGCCGGTTCACCGTCGCACCGGGCACGGACTCCGGAAGCCCCGCGACCAGCGCGGCCATGCGCGCGACGTTGCGGTTGTCCTCGCCGGCCTGGTTGGTGGCGCCCAGGTAGACGTCGTCGATGAGCGCCGGGTCGATGCCCGAGCGGTCCACCACCGCGCGGATCGCGTGCGCGGCCAGGTCATCCGGGCGGACGGAGGCGAGCGACCCGCCATGCCGCCCCACGGGCGTGCGCAGGGCGGCGACGATGGCGGTGCGTCGTTGCATCGGCCGCGGAGCCTACCGAGCGGGCGTCAGGCCTTTCGCGGCACCCGCGAGAGGTCGAACTCCGCGGGCGGCGGGCACTCGGGGTTCACCCACTGGATGACCGCGGCCCAGCCGGCGCTCTCCTCGTCGTGCGGCAGGTAGCCGCGGATCGCCGTGACCGCGTCCCATCCGTCGTGCAGGTGCGCGGTCAGCACCGGGTCGGTGACCTCGGCGCGCTTCACGCGCCCGATGTAGTCGTCCGGCGCGATCGTGGCGGCCACGCGGCCGTACCCCGGCATGCGGCTGCCGCCCACCATGCGCCAGAGGCGCTTCGCCTCCACCAGGCCGCGGGTCGCCTCGGTGAGCGCGCGCCCGAGCCCGTGGTGCTGGTGCCCGGGATGCACGAAGAGGTCGGCGCCGTACAGGGTGTGGCCCTGCGGGTCATGGTCGGAGAACGTCCCGCCCGCCGTCAGCGCGTCCCACGAGTCGTCGACATGGAAGTGCATCATGTTGACGAGGAGCGTGAAGTGCGCCCCCGCGATCGCGGCCGACGGCACGTGCTCGACGACGAACTGCCCCTCCGGGAAGAGCGCGTGGTGGGCGCGCAGCTCGCCCTCGGTGTAGGGCCGCTCCGTTGGGTAGACGTCGGCGCAGATCGCGGAGATCTCGGCATGGTCGCCGTCGCGCATCGCGCGGATGACGTAGCCGTCGGGAAGGTGTCGCTGGGCGTGTTCGAGTGGCATTGGTTCGCTCACGCGCAGCGTAGTCCCGCACCGACGAGCCCCACCGCACGGTCCACGTACGATCGCGGGATGGCTTGGATTCCCGTGCACGGCGTGGCGTCGGTGATCGCGCTGTCCCTCGGATGCCTGGTGCCACCGGCTCCGCCACGCCCCGACGCGCCGGCCACCCTGCCCGCCTGCAAGGTGTTCATCCTCGCCGGCCAGTCGAACATGGAGGGCCAGGGCGTCGTCGCGCGGCGTGACGACGGTGGCGACGAGGTGGCGGGCACGCTCGCGTGGATCGCCAACGACCCGCGCACCGCATCGCTCGTGGCGCATCTGCGCGGTACGGATGGCGCGTGGGCCTCCCGCGATGACGTCTTCACGCGCTACGCCCCGCCCGGCAGGCCGGCACGCACCGCACCGCTCGGCATCGGATGCACGCCGCACAGCGACGGCAACCACTTCGGGCCGGAACTGGCGCTCGGGCACGTGCTTGGCGACGCGATCGACGGACCCGTGCTCCTCGTGAAGACGGCCTGGGGCGGCAAGAGCCTCTTCACGGACTTCCGCCCGCCGTCCTCGGGAGGGATGACCGGCCCGTGCTACGCGCAGATGTTCGCGGAGGTGAAGGCAGCGCTCGCGCAGGCGGGCGAGGAGATCCCCGCGCTCCACGGACGTCGGTTCGAACTCTCGGGGTTCGTCTGGTACCACGGCTGGAACGACGGCTGCGACCCGAAGAACGCCGTCCCCGAGTACGAGCAGAACCTGGTCAACCTGGTCGTCGACCTGCGCCGCGACCTCGGTACACCCGACCTGCCCGTGGTCATCGGCGAGATCACCGGGCCCTGGGTGGAGGCACCCGCGGAGTGGGCCGCGCTGCGCCGCGCGCAGGCGGCGGCCGCGGCGCGCCCGGAACTGCGCGGGCCCGACGGCCGGTCGCGCGTCCTGTTCGTCCCGACCGCGGCGTTCGTGCGCCCGGCCGACGACTCGCCGAACCCCACGCATGCGCACCATGAGTTCGGCAATGCCGAGACGTACGTCCTGGTGGGCGATGCCCTCGGCCGCGCGATGCGTGCGCTTGCCGCGGACGGCTCGCCCGCCTTCGTGCCGACGCTGCCGCCCGCCCGCGACGCCGCACCCGCGTCCGGGGAGATGTCCGGGTACATGCTGGTGCCGACGGAACCGGTGCCCGAGGGGTTCAACGCCGGCTTCTCGCTCTACGCCGCGGCGTGGCCGCTGCTCGAGCGCTACCCGGGCGCGAAGTTCCAGTCCGGGCTCTTCGGCACCTGGATGTTCGCGCAGTTCGCACGCGGCGCCGACGGCACGCACGATCCGGCCGACAAGCCGAAGGACATGTACTCCGACATCGAGGGCGGGCTCGGTTGGTGGCGGGACACGCGCTTCGCGACCACCGTCCCGAAGTTCATCATGGGCGGCGTGGCGCCCGACTTCAGTGCGTGGGCGAACGGCCCCGGCGCCGGCAAGGGACGTGACTGGAACGCGCCGCTCGGCAAGTACGCCGTGGCGCAGCTGAGCCCGTGGATCCTGTGGCCGCCGGACGGCCTGAACCTGGCGCAGGGAACGTGCGGCGAGCTCTTCGGCTACGGATACCTGCCGCTCCCCTTCGTCGATGCCAAGCCGGCGGCCGGCAACGGCACCGTCGCCACGGGCGACCAGTGCTGGACGCTGTTCCTCAACACCGCGAACTTCAAGGGTCCGGTCGCGTTCTTCACCCCGCACTTCTGGGCCGAGTCGACGCTGGCGCGCCCGGAACTCGCCGGCAAGCTGCTCGACACGCGCGCCTCCGACCCGAACAAGGCGTTCCAGATGGAGACGCAGTGGATCCCCGCGTCGATCGGTGCGCCCGCGGAGGACGGTTCGACCTGGGCACGCACCGCGCCCGTCTCCTTCCCCGTCGATGCCGCGGGACGGACGGTGGTGCTGCACCGGCTGACCAGCTACACGCGCGCCGCGCTCACCGACGCGGTGCGGGCATGGTTCGCGGGCGGACCCGCACCGAGCGGCGAGATCGATCCGGCGGCATCGCACGTCCAGCGATTCAAGGGCGGCGGCGGCTCCACGTGGCGCATCTTCGCCGAGGGCACCGGCAAGGACGAACGCCACGACATCGACTGGCGCGACTTCGGCACCCCGGTGGCGCACGATGCGCACACCTTCGGCTACGCGTGGGACCCGGCGAAGGTGCGCCGGATCGACGATGGCGTGGGATCCCGCATGCGCCTGCCCGAGCACTTCCGCCTCGAGCCCCGCGATGGCAAGCGCCCGCACTGGAAGGCCGTCGAGGCGGCGGAGGTTCCGGCCGGCACGGGACTCGCCGCGCTGCGCTTCCGCACGCCGCGCACGCGCGCGCCCGAGCCCTACGTGACGCCGGATGCCGCCGAGAGCCCGTTCAAGGCGCCGGGGCCGGTGGCCGGGCCATTCACGGCCACGCTCGGCGACGGCAGCACGGTGACCTACTGCTGGTACCGGTTCGCCGACCAGCCGGCGATGCTGAATGCGGGGCTCACCGACGCCGAGCGCGCGGAGGCGCAGCGGCGGGTCGAGCTCGTCCACCGCGCCTGGACGCGGGACCGCGCGTACCTCGCCCCGCCGACGACCGGATCGCTCGCCTCGATCGACCCGGCGCTGGTCGTGGTGCCGCCGCCGGGCCTGGAGATCGGCCACGTGCCCATCGCCATCCGGCAGGAGCGCACGAAGCGCCGTCCGCGCGTCACTTCTTCGGCCGGATCCCCAGGTCGCGGTTCACCTTGAGCTTGCGGCCGCGCATGGTGGCGCCGCGCAGCGAACGGATCACGTGGTCCACCTCGCGCGCGGGCAGCTCGACGAGCGAGTACCCCTCGGCGATCTCGATGTCGCCGATGCAGCGCGGGTTCACGCGCGCCTCGTTGGCGATCGCACCCACGATGTCGGCCGGGCGCATGCCCATCTTCGTCCCGCCGGAGATGTAGATCCGGACCATGTCGCTCGACTCGGCGCGCCCCGGCGCGCGCTGCGGGCGCGCGAAGCTCTCGATCACGGGGATGTGCTGCTCATCGTGGGATTCGCCCTCCCCGTCGCCTTCCGACGCCTCGTGCGCAAGGCGGATGGCGGCGGCGGCCACGTCCATCGGGTCGAACTCGGAGACGAGCGCCTCGGCCACGGCGCGGTAGGCATCGAGGTCGCCGGCGACCACCGCGTCGCGCACGGCCGCGCGCGTCATGTCCATGCGGTGCGCCTTCACGTCCCGCGGCGTCGGCACGGTGCAGATGGCGATCCGCTGCTTGGTCGCGTGCTCGATGTTCCGCAGCAGCCGGTGCGCGCGCGGGTCGGCCAGCGTGATGGCAACGCCCTCGCGCCCGGCGCGCCCGGTGCGCCCGATCCGGTGCACGTACGCCTCGGTGGAAGACGGCACGTCGAAGTTCACCACGTGCGTCAGGTGCTCGATGTCGATCCCCCGCGCGGCCACGTCGGTGGCCACCAGCAGGTCGACGGTGCCGCCGCGCGCGCGCGACATGACGCGGTCGCGCTCGGCCTGCGACATGCCGCCGTGGAGCGAGGCCACGCGGTAGCCGCGGCCGGACAGCCGGTCGGCCAGTTCGTCGACGTCCAGCCGCGTGCGGCAGAAGACGAGCGCGAGCGTCGGCGACTCGAGGTCGAGCACGCGCCCGAGCGCCGCCACCTTGTGCGCGCGCGGCACGATGTATGCCACCTGCCGGACCTTGGGCATCGACCCGGGCTTCGCGGCGTCGCGCGCGATCAGGATGCGCTCCGGGTCGCGCAGGTGCCGCTCGGCGATGGCCGCGATGCGCGGCGGGAGCGTCGCGGAGCAGAGCGCCGTCTGCCGGGCCTCGGGCGCTGCCTCCAGGCTCAGCTCGAGGTCCTCGGCGAAGCCCATGTCGAGCATCTCGTCGGCCTCGTCGAGGGCGATCATGCGCACGTCGGCGAGATCCAGGGTCTCGCGCCGCAGGTGGTCGAGCGCGCGCCCCGGCGTCGCCACCACCACGTGCGCCCCACGCCGCAGCCCCGCCACCTGGCGGTGGAACTCCTGCCCGCCGTAGATCGGGACCACCGAGGTGCCGAGCTTTCGCCCATAGCGGTGGAACGCCTCGGACACCTGGACGGCGAGTTCGCGCGTGGGCACGAGGACAAGCGCCAGCGGACGGCCCGGAGCCGGACGTTCCGTTGCCACTCGCTGCAGGATCGGCAACGCGAACGCCGCCGTCTTCCCGGTACCCGTCGCCGCGCGGCCCCTGCGCCACCCGGCCCCCATCCGGCTCGCGCGCGCTGCCGCGAGGCCCGGGTCGATCCCCACGGTCCGGCAGGTGGCATACAACGAGCCGCGCGCGCACAAGGTGGCGGCGCTCGGGCGCTGCCTCCAGGATCAGCTCGAGGTCCTCGGCGAAGCCCATGTCGAGCATCTCGTCGGCCTCGTCCAGGGCGATCATGCGCACGTCGGCGAGGTCGAGGGTCTCGCGCCGCAGGTGGTCGCGCGCGCGCCCCGGCGTCGCCACCACCACGTGCGCTCCGCGCCGCAGCCCCGCCACCTGGCGGTGGAACTCCTGCCCGCCGTAGATCGGCACCACCGAGGTGCCGAGCTTCCGCCCGTAGCGGTGGAACGCCTCGGACACCTGCACGGCCAGCTCGCGCGTGGGCACGAGCACCAGCGCGAGCGGCTTGCACGGCGCCGGGCGCTCCGCGCCGATGCGCTGCAGGATCGGCAGCGCGAACGCCGCGGTCTTGCCGGTCCCCGTGGCCGCCTGACCCAGCAGGTCGCGCCCCGCAAGCAGCGGCCCGATCGCCGCCCGCTGGATGGGCGTCGGCTCCTCGTAGCCGAGCGCGGCCAGCTCCGCCACGAGTTCCTGCCCCAGCCCAATGTCGGCGAACGTCTCGTTCATCGTCGCAAGGTAGGCGGAACGCGGCGCGCGTGCGGCGGCGCGCGGCCGAATGGGAGACAATCCCCCGGCACGCGCGATTCCCGCGCGCCGCCTCACGAGATGATCGACCGCCGCCGCTTCACGTAGTCCCACGCCACGAACCGGTCGAGCTCGCGGCCCGCCACGAAGAACACGCGCCCGCCCGTGCCCTCGGCCATGCGGTGCGCGAACTGCACGTCGTCCTCGCCCTGGTTCCAGCTCGGGAGCAGGAACACGTTGATGGTGATGCCGGCGTCCTTGCAGCGCATCGCCTCGCGGACGGTCTCGCGCTCGGTGCGCGGGTCCGGCGGGTAGAGCATGTAGAGGTCGCTTCCCTCGAAGTGCGCGGTGGGCAGGCCGTCGGTGATGAGCATCACCTGCCGGTTCGGCGTCGGCCGGCCGCCGAGCCACTGGCGCGCGAGCTGCAGCGCGCGCTGGATGTTCGTGAAGTGGAGCGGCAGGTCCATCTCGGTGATGCCGGGGTCGGACATGTCCGCGCGCAGCCGGACCACCGGTTCGTGGATGGTCACCGGCTTTGGCATAATGTTCGGCACCTCGCCGGGGGCGCGCAGACGGGCCACCGTGTACATCTCGACGAACTGCAGGTAATCGCCCGGGTACTCCGACCGGATCAGCCCGTCGAGCGCGAGCGCCATGCGCTTGGCCTGCACGTACTGCCCGCCGTGGCGCATGGAGCCCGACATGTCCATGATCACCGCCGTGGCGCACTTGGGCTGCTGGCGCGTGCGGTGCACCACGATGTCCTCGCCGCGCATGCGCACGGGTGCGCCGGGCGCGCGCGGGCCCGCCGCCGACTCGCGCAGCATCGCGTTCACCATGCTCTGCGGGATGTCCATCGCGGCCGGGCTGTCGCCGAACTCGTACGGGCGCGTCGACGGCAGCTCCACGGCGCCGTCGGCGCTGGTCACCCCCTCGTGCCGGCCGCTGCGCGCCGCCTGCAGGTCGCCGAAGATCGTCGAGAGCAGCCCGCGCTGGTAGACGCGGAGCGCCTTCGGCGTGACCTGCCAGCCGCCCTCGGGCGTGCGCGCGAGGCCCGCCTCCTCCGCGAGGCGCTCGAGCAGCTCGTTCACGCGCCGCTGCGCGTCGCGCAGGCCGTCCACCTGCTCCTGCGGCACGAACCGCTCCAGCGCGTCCATGTCGACGATCGCCGGCTTCGCCTCCTCGAGCGCGCGGCGCAGCTGCTCGAGCAGGCGCTCGATCTCCTCGAGCTCCTCCTTCACCTCGATGGCGCGCGGCACGTCGAGCGGCTCGCGGCCGGTGAACCGCCAGCGCGAGGCCAGCTGGTCCACCTCGTACTTCTCGCGGAGGCGCTCGAGCGCGTGCGTCAGCGCGCGCTGCGCGGGAGAGCCCTCCTTCAGGCGGTACCACAGCCGCTCGAGGTCACGCAGCTGCTCGCCCGCGATCGCGTGCGCGATGCGCTTGGCCACCTCGGGCGCGTCGCCCGGCACCATCGCGTCCGCGGCGGCGCGCTGGAACCCGCGCGCGGCGGCGTCCGCGGCCGGCGCGGGGTCGTGCGTCGCCAGGATCTTCGCGCGCCGCTGCTCGAGCAGCTCGATCAGCGCCTCGATGCTCGGCCCGAGGCCCTGGATCTGCGACGGGTCGATGCGGATCGCGTCGGCGAGCTCCTCGTCGGTGAAGCGGCGCATCGATCCCATGGCCAGCATGTGCTCGAGCGCCCCGCGCGCCGCGTCGCCCGGGTCGGACGGCCGCGCCGAGCCGAACTTCACCGCGTCGTAGCCGAGGTAGGTGTGGAACACCCCGCCGAGCGGCTGCGGCGCCGCGGGCGGCGCGCCCTCCGCGGGCAGGTCCTCGCCGGGATCGTCCGGGACGCCCGGCACCGTCACTTCACCTCGTAGCTGGTGCGGCCGTGCTTGGCGGTGCGGCTGATGCGGTCGGTGGCCCACAGGCCGGCCAGCACGAACTCCGCGCACGAGGCGCGCACCGCGGCGTCGCCGCTCGCGTTCACCTCGAACGCCTTGTCCCAGGCCTCGGGCACGCGCTTCATGCGGTCGGCGTACTGCGCGCTCGGGACCAGCTCGCCCACCTCGATCCGCACGCCCTTCGCGAACGCGTCGGCGATGGCGTCGAGACCGTGCTCGTCCACGTACTCGGTGAACACCGCGGCCACGGCCTCGGCGACGATCGCGTCGATCACCTGGCGCTCGCCCATCTGGTGGCTCCCCATCAGGTCGAGCTCGAGCTTGCCGAGCGACGACGAGTGCAGGTGCCCGAGGTCGCTGATGCGCGGCACCGCCGGGCGCTCGCCGAGCTGGATCGCGCGCCGTCGCGCGCCGGCGACCATCGTGCGCCAGTTGGCCACGCTGAAGCGCGCGCTGACGCCGGACGCCTGGTCCACGAACTTGCTGCGCCGCGCCGCCACCGAGACCTGCTCGACCACGCGGTCCATGAAGGGCGGCACCACCACGGGGAACCCGCCGCCGAGGTCGAGCCCCGCCTCCTGCCGCGTGATCGCGATGCCCGCGTCGCGCTCGCGCGGGTAGTGCGTGACGATGGTGCTGCCGATGCGGTCCTTGAGCTGCGGGATCACCTTGCCGCTTCGGTTGTAGGTGCTCGGGTTGGCGCTGAAGACGAGCAGCACGTCGAGGTCGAAGCTCACCGGGTAGCCGCGGATCTGGACGTCGCGCTCCTCGAGCACGTTGAAGAGGCCCACCTGCACCAATTCGTCCAGGTCGGGGAGCTCGTTCATCGCGAAGATGCCGCGGTGCATGCGCGGCACCAGGCCGAAATGCAGCGCCTCTTCCGCGCCCATCGAGCTGCCGGCGGCGAGCTTCGCGGGGTCGATCTCGCCGATCAGGTCGGCGAACTTGGTGCCGGGCGCCAGGCGCTCGGCGTAGCGCGCGTCACGGTGCCACCAGGCGATGGGCACGCGGTCGGCGGGCGTGCCCGCGAGCACCTCGCGGCCGGCGCGCGTGATCGGCCGCTCGGGGTCCTCGTGCACCGGGCAGCCGGGGATGTCGAGGTACGGCACCCACTCGTCGAGGAACCGCGGCAGCATGCGCATCAGGCGGCTCTTGCCCTGCCCCTTCTCGCCCAGGAACAGGATGTCGTGGCGCGCGATGATCGCCATCGCGAGCTCGGGGAGCACCGTGTCGTCGTAGCCCACGATCCCGGGGAAGAGCGTCCCCGCCCCGCCCTCGCCGCGCCCGCACGCGTCCGCGAGGGCGCGCTCGAAGTTCGCGCACAGCTCCTCCTTGACGGAGCGGCTGCGCCAGCCGGAGGCACGGAGGGCCGAGAGGTCGCGGATGGTCGGGTGATCGCCCATGTGCGTGGGTTCGGCCGCCGGGGGGCGGTGGATGCCGCGAAATGTCCCCCGTCCCGCTCTGATAGCCTCTCCGCTTCGACTGACTCAGAACTTTCAGGAACCCATCCATGCGCCGACTGATCGCCGTCGCCCTGACCGCCGCCGCCACGACCACCGTCCTCGCGATCCCGCAGGGCGCGGCCCCCGCCGGGCAGGGCATCGCCGCCACCACCGCCTGGCCGCAGAAGGCCACGGTCGACGGCACGACTTACCTCCTGAATGCCCCCGCGTTCACCGCCATCAACGGGAACACCGTCTCCATGCGCTGCACGGTGCAGGTGAAGAAGGGCGAGGCCACCCCGGTTGACGGCACGGTCGACATGTCCGCCGTCATGGCGCAGGCCGAGGCCCCGGGATACGTCGAGCTGAGCGACTTCCAGATCGCCTCGTGCGCCATGCCCGACGGCTCGGGCGCCGCGGTGCAGTCGGGCCTGGAGTCCCTCCTCAACGGCATGGGCATCGAGTCGCTCCTCACGAACATCGTGCAGGGCGTCGCCATCGACGCGACGCACGACGTGACCGGCCTCAGCAACGACGTCCCCGCCATCCGCGTGATGGAGCGCCCCGCCGTCCTGGTCTCCGTGAACGGCGAGCCCGCCTTCGGCTCGTGCGGATCCGGCTGGCAGCGCGTGGTCAACACGCCGAGCATCCTGCTCAAGTCGCCGGACGGCGCGTGGTACACGCGCGTCGGCGGGTCGCAGTGGCTGAGCTCCGCGTCGATGAACGGGCCCTTCGCCACCGCCGGCTCGCCGCCCTCGGACGTGGTGGCCGAGATCGGCCGCCAGCCCGCGCCGCCCGCCGGCACGCAGGCGCCCGCCCCGCGCGAGCCGGCCGGCGTGCCGGACGTCGTGATCGCCACCAAGCCCACGATCCTGGTCTCGATCGCGGGCACGCCCAAGCTCGAGCCCGCCTGCGACGGCGTCCAGTGGGTGTCCAACTGCTCCACGCCGCTCCTCAAGGCCGGCGGCAACTGGCTCGTCCTCGGGTCGGGACGCTGGTTCTCCGCGAGCGACCTGGTGCGCGGCCCGTGGTCCTACGTGGCCGCGACCGACCTGCCCGCGTCGCTCGCCAACCTGCCGGCGACGGGTCCGCTCGCCGCCGCGCGCGCGAGCGTCCCCAGCACGCTCGAGGCGAACTCCGCGTCGGCCGCCGCCGGCCTGGTCCGCGCGATCACCGTGCCGCGCTCCGCGGCGCGCTGCACCGTGCGCTTCCGCGGCGAGCCGAAGTTCAAGCCGATCGACGGCGGCCTGTCGTGCGCCAGCAACTCGTCGCAGCCGGTCATCCAGGCCGACGGCGCCATGTACTGCTGCGACGACGGCGCCTGGTACACGGCCTCGTCGGCGAACGGCCCGTGGTCCGTGTGCGACGCCGTGCCGCCCGCGATCTACCAGATCCCCGCGTCGTGCCCGGCGTTCCCGTGCACCTACGTCTCGGTGGTCGCCAGCTCGCCCGAGTCCGTGACCTTCGGCAGCACCGCCGGCTACCTGGGCACCTACATGCAGGACGGCGTCCCGGTGTACGGCACCGGCTACGACTACAACGCGATGGACCCGCAGCCCGTGGACGGTGCGCAGGCGAACGTCGCGAGCTACGTCGCGCCGAGCTACCCCGCCACCTACGGCAACCAGACGCAGTACTCCTACGACACCGGCACCTACGCGCCGCAGCAGACCGACGGCAGCTACTACGGCTACGCGGACATGTACCCATCCGTCTACGGCACGGGCTACGGCGGCTGGGGCTACAGCCCCTACTGGGGCTCGGCGTGGGGCTACGGGTGCGGCTATGGCTACGGCTACGGCTGGGGCTACGGCGGCTGGGGCGCCTGGAACCGCGGCTGGAACAACTGGGGCGACCGCCGTGGTTGGGACAACGGCAACCGCGGGCTCGACAACCGCGGGATGGACAACCGCGTGGCCGCGCAGAACCGCTGGAACACGGCGCGCATGAACGCCGGCGTCAACCGCGGCGGCGTCGGAGGTGCGGACCAGGGCGCCCGCGGCCCGACCGGCATGGGCCGTGCGGCGGGCTTCGGCTCGCCGTCCGGCTGGCACTCGCCGACCGGCTCGCACGGCGCATCGGGCTTCAGCCCCGCCCGCTACGGCAACACCGGCGGCTACCGGCACACGTCCGGCGGTGGCGGCGGCCGGCGCGGTGGCGGCGGCCGGCGCTGAGCCGGGCCACCATGCGACACCTGCAGGCGACCAGCGCGGTCCTCCTCGCCGTCCCACTCATCGGCTCGGCCGCGAACCACGCCTTCGGGTGGTTCAGCCCGCCGCCGAGCGACGGCTCGCGCGGCGCGCACGTGTGGGAGCTGATCCGGGACGGCGGCCTGATGCACTGGCTCGCCGCCGGGCACCTGCTGCTCGGCGTCCTGCTCCTCATGCCGCGCACCCGCTTCGCGGCGGGCGTGATGCAGCTGCCGATCACGGCCGGGATCGTCGCGTTCAACGTCACCATGTTCCCGCGGGGCATCCCGCTCGCGATCGGGATGCTCGCGGTCAACCTCGGCGTGGTGCTGGCGCCGCGCGACCTGCGCCGGCTGCTGGGGCCGGCCGCGGCGTGAGCGCCGGGGCGCGCGCCGTCACGCGCGCGACAGCACGCAGATCGCGTCGCTCATGGCGAGCTTCAGCGCCGCCGGCTCGTACTTGGTCTGGGGGG
>JBJTJU010000065.1:0-10142 GCA_046096165.1 Phycisphaerales bacterium
CTGAACTCGCCGGGCCTGGTGCAGGCGGCCGAGGTGGGCGACGCCATCATGCGCGGCGAGGACATCGACGTCGTCGAGATCGACGGCGCCTCGAACCGCGGCATCGACGACGCGCGCGACCTGATCGCGGGCGCGGGCATCGCCCCGGCGCGCGGCCCGTGGAAGATCTACATCATCGACGAAGTGCACATGCTCACGGTGCAGGCCTTCAACGCGCTCCTCAAGACGATGGAGGAGCCGCCGCCGCACGTGAAGTTCATCCTGTGCACCACCGAGCCGCACAAGGTGCCCGCGACCATCCAGTCGCGCTGCCAGCGCTTCGACTTCCGGAACATCGCCGCGCCGCGGATCGCCGCGCACCTGCGCGACGTGCTGGGGCGCGAGTCGATCCAGGCCGAGGACGCGGCCGTGCTGCAGGTGGCGCGCCTGGCCAACGGCTCGATGCGCGACGCACTCAGCCTGCTCGACCGGCTGGTGGCGGCGAGCACCGACGGCCGGATCACGCAGGCGCTGCTCGCCGAGGTGCTCGGCATGCCGGACACGGCGGTGGTGTCGGCGCTTGCGGCCGCGGTCGGGGCAGGGGACCCGCGCGCGGCGCTCGAGCGCGCGGCCGCGCTCCTGGAGGGCGGCACCAGCGTCGAGCAGGCGCTCGAGCTGCTCGCCGACCGCTTCCGCACCCTGATGCTGGCGGCGGTGTGCGGTGCGGGCAGCGAGCTCGTCGAGCTGTCCGAGGAGCAGCGCGCCGAGGCCGCCCGGGATGCGGGGCGCTTCGACCCCGCGACGCTCGCGCACCTGATCGCCGTGTGCGACGGGGTGCTGCGTGCCGCCAAGCAGAGCGGCTCGCCGCGGACGCTCTTCGATGCGGCGGTGGTGCGCATGGCGCTCGCCGCTCGCTTCGCGCCCGCGTCCGACGCGGCTGCCGGGCCGGTGCCCGCGGAGCCCCCCGCAAAAAAAGCGATGCGCCCCGCCTGACGGCCGCGGCGCCCCCCGCCCCGCGGGCGGAGGCGCCGCAGCCCGACGTCGGGGCCCTGTGGTCCGCGATCGAGCGCGCTGCCGGTGACTCGCCCCGCGAGCATGCCGTGGTGGAGTCGTTCGAGCCGGTGTCGGTCGCCGACGGCATGCTCACCGTGCGGCGTTCGCGCGCGGGCGGTGGCGCCGGCACCGCGCTGCAGGACATGCTCGCGACGATCGCGTCGCGTGCGGCGGGTCGGCCGATGCGCGTGCGCGTCGAGGCAAGTGCCGCAGCGGCGGTGCCGTCGGCGTTGCCATCGTCGCCGCCGCGCCCGACGGTGACGCTCATCGCCCCCGCGCGCCTGCGTGAAGCGGAGGGGGCATCGACTTCGCGCCCGCCGTCGCGCGAGGAACGGGCGCCCGTGGCCGCATCGGATGCCGCACCGGCCGCCGCGCCCGCGCGCGCCGAGGACGACCGGGCTGCGGCCACGCATCCCTTCGTGCAGCAGCTCGCCGACCTCTTCGATGCGCGCATCGTGCGCATCGAGGCCGCGGGTACGCTTCCGTCCGGTTCGGTTCCACCAGCCGATCCGGCCGAATGCGCCGACGGCGCGGACCTTCCGGACCACGCGTCCGACCCCGACCCCGCCGACCCAGGAGACCGCTGATGTTCGACAAGCTGAAGGCCGCCGCCGGCGTGGCCGGGCTCCTGAAGGACCTGCCGCGGATCCAGGAGAAGTTCGTCCAGACCAAGGAGGAGCTCGGTCGCATCCAGTGCGCGGGACATTCCTCGTGCCGCCGGGTGCGCGCCTTGATGAACGCACGCGTCGAGCTGCTCTCGGTGGACGTCGACCCGAAGTTCGCGGCCGCGGCATCGAGCGACGCCGGCCGCGCCGAGGTGCAGCAGGCGGTGACCGAGGCGGTGAACGACGCGATCGGCCATGCGCGGCGCGAGGCAGCGGTCCGCGTCGCGGACGCGGCCCGCGAGATGGGGCTCCCGATCCCCCCGCAGCTCCTGTCGCAGCTCTGAACGTGGCCGCCGATCGCACGAGTCCCGCCTACCCCGAGTGCGTGACCCGGCTCATCGAGGAGTTCGGGCGCCTGCCCGGGATCGGCCGCCGGAGCGCGGAGCGGCTGGCGTTCTTCGTCCTGAAGAGCGACGAGGCCGAGGCGATGCGGCTCTCGCAGGCGATCGCGGACGTCAAGCGCCGCGTGCGCCACTGCTCCATCTGCTGGAACCTCACCGACGCGGACCCGTGCCCGATCTGCCGCAGCGAGTCGCGCGACGCGAGCACGGTGCTGGTGGTCGAGCAGCCCAAGGACCTGATCAGCCTCGAGCAGACCGGGATGTACCGCGGCACCTACCACGTGCTGATGGGCCGCATCGACCCGCTCGACGGCGTGGGGGCCGAGAGCCTGACCGTGCGCGACCTGCTGCGCCGCGTCGACGAGCCGGCGCGCAACGCGCGCGGCGTGCCGGTGCGCGAGGTGATCCTCGGCATGAACCCCGACATGGAGGGCGAGAGCACCGGGCTCCAGGTGGCGGCCGAGATGGCCCGCCGCGGGGTGCGGGTGACGCGCCTGGCGCGCGGCCTGCCCGCCGGCGGCCAGATCGAGTACGCGAGCAAGGCGGTGCTCGCCGACGCCATCGCCTGCAGGCAGGAGCTCTGACGTGCGCTTCGAGGCATCGCAGAGGCTCCGCACCGGGCAGCAGCTGCGGATGGTGCCGCGGCTCATCCAGTCGATGGAGGTCCTGCAGATGCCGGTGGCGGCGCTCCAGGAGCGGATCGCCGCCGAGCTCGAGCGGAACGTCGCGCTCGAGGCGGCGGAGCCGGGCGTCGAGCTCGACCTCGTCCTCCCCGAGCACGAGCGCCCGATCGGCGGCCCCGATGCGGACGACGGGTCGGCCGCGGGCTTCGAGCGGCTGCGCGAGCTCGAGCGCTCCTACGGCGAGATGCTCGACGGCGACGGTCCCCCCCGCGCGCGGCGCGGCGACGGCGAGCGCGACGCCAAGATGGACGCGATGGCCAATGCGCCCGACCGCGGCGAGAACCTGGCCGAGCGGCTGCTCCACGACTGGCGGCTGGCCGACGTCGACGCGTCGCTGCGCGCGCCGGGCGCGGCGATCGTCGAGGCGCTGGATGCCGACGGCCTGCTGCACGCCTCCTTCGACGAGCTGCGCGCCGCCACGGGCGCCGCCTGGGACGACGCGCTGCTCGCACGCGCGCTGCATGCGGTGCAGTCCGAGCTCGAGCCACCGGGCATCGCCGCGCGCGACGTGCGCGAGAGCCTGCTGCTGCAGGTGGACGCCGCCCTCGACGGGCGCGACGGCGCGGTGCGCGCGGACCCGCAGGCGCTCGAGGACGCGCGCACCATCCTGGCCGACCACTGGACGGACTTCCTGGAGAACCGCCTGCCGCGCATCGAGCAGCGTGCGCACCTGCCGATGGCGCGGATCTCCGCCGCACGCGACGTGCTGCGGCGGCTGCGGCTCGCGCCGGGCCGCGACGTGGCGCCGGAGGATGCGCGCCCGGTGATGCCCGACGTGGTGGTGGAGCACGACGCCGACCGCGACCGCTACGTGGCCGCGCTCGCCGACGGGCAGCTGCCGGTGCTGCGGGTCAGCCCGACGTATTCGCGCATGGCGAAGGACCCGTCGACCGACGCGGCCGCCCGCACCTTCGTCGCGGGCAACGTGCGCTCGGCCGAGTGGCTGATCGAGGCGATCCACAACCGACGCAACACGCTGCTGCGCGTGGTGGACGAGGTGCTGGTGCGCCAGCGCGCCTGGTTCGACGACGGCCCCGAGGCGCTGCGCCGGCTGGAGATGTCGGAGGTGGCGGGGGCGCTCGGCCTGAGCACCGGCACCGTCAGCCGCGCGGTGAGCGGCAAGTGGATGCAGACGCCGCGCGGCATGGTCGAGCTTCGCCGGTTCTTCACCGGCGGCGTCGAGACCGCCGACGGATCGTCCGCCGGGTGGGACGCGATCCGGCAGATGGTGCGCGAGGTGGTCGATGCCGAGGACCGCGGCGCGCCGCTCTCCGACGAGGCGATCGCGGCGCGCATCAAGGAGCGGGGCATCTCGATCGCCCGGCGCACCGTGGTGAAGTACCGCGAGCAGCTGGGCATCCCGTCGGCGCGCCACCGCAAGTCGCACGGCACCTGAGCGGGCGAGACGCAGGCGGGGGCTACACTCCGTCCATGACCTCGGCCGCCGTCTCCGCCCCGGGAACCCCGGGCCACGCACGCACCCGGAAGATCTGGATGGACGGCTCGCTCGTCGACCCGGCCGAGGCGCGCGTCTCGGTCTACGACCATGGGCTCCTGTACGGCGACGGCGTCTTCGAGGGGCTGCGTGCCTACGGCGGACGGGTCTTCAAGCTGGACTCGCACCTGAAGCGGCTCGAGGCGAGTGCCGCGTGCATCCGCCTGGCCATCCCGTACACCCGCGCGCAGCTGGCGCAGGCCGTCCGCGACACGGTGGCCGCGTGCGGCATGCCCGACTGCTACATCCGCCTGGTGGTGACGCGCGGACCGGGGTCGCTCGGGCTCAACCCCTTCTCCTGCCCGCGTGCCGGCGTGGTGGTGATCGCCGACACCATCCAGCTCTACCCGCACGAGCTCTACCGCACGGGGATGAAGGTGATCGTCGCGAAGCGCCCGCGCATCCCGATCGAGTGCCTCGACCCGGCGATCAAGAGCCTGAACTACCTGAACAACGTGCTGGCGAAGTGCGAGGCGATCGACGCCGGCGTGCTCGAGGCCATCATGCTCAACCTCGACGGCGAGGTGAGCGAGTGCACCGGCGACAACATCTTCGCGATCAAGGGGTCGGTCATCTCGACGCCCCCGACCTCCGCGGGCATCCTGCACGGCATCACCCGGCAGTTCGTGATCGACGACCTGGCGCCCGCCGTCGGCATGACGGTCGAGGAGCGCCCGATGCGCCTGGAGGAGCTCTACGCCGCCGACGAGGTGTTCCTCACCGGCACCGCCGCCGAGATCATCGGCGTGAGCGCGATCGGCGACCGCACGATCGGCGCGGGCTGCATGGGCCCGGCGTCGAAGCGGCTCGAGGCCGAGTTCCGCCGGCGCATCCAGGCCGGCGCGCCCGAGGACTGATCGCTGCGCTGCAAGGGCTGCGGGTACTCGCTGTTCAACCAGCCCGGCCGCACGTGCCCGGAGTGCGGGCGCGCGTTCCGGCCGAGCGAATTCGAGTTCCGCCCCAACGCCGTCGAGTTCTGCTGCCCGTCGTGCCTGCAGCAGTACTTCGGCAACGACCCGCAGGGCCTGCCGGTGCCGCGCGCGTTCGCGTGCGTGCGCTGCGGCCATGCGTGCGAGCTCGACGCCTTGGTGCTGCGGCCCGCACCCGGCGTGCCCGACGACGCCACCGAGCGGTTCATCGTCGCGTGGGAGGACCGAAACGCGGGCGGGCGGCTCCGGCGCTTCTGGCGAACGGCCCTCGACGGTGCCGTGCACCCGCGTGCACTCGGCCTCGCGGCGGCGTCGGGTGCGGATCCGTGGGCGGCGTTCTGGTTCCTGTGCCGGGTATCGGCGTGGGTGGTGGTGCCCACCTCGGCCATCGTGGCGGCGTGGTGGGCGTGGGACCGGGTGACCTCGTCCGCGCGCACGGGGCGCGGCCTGGGCGCACTTGCCGCGCTCGGGTGGGACGTCGCCGCATGGGCCGGGGTGACGGTCGGCGTCATGGCGACCATCATGCTGGCGGCCGCGGTGACCTCCGGCACGGCGAAGATCGCGCTCCGGGTGCTTGGCGAGCGGGTGCCATGGCGCGTCCTCTGGACGATCAATGCCTACACGTCGGGGCCGCTCCTCATCGCCGCCGTGCCGTGCCTGGGGCCCTACTGCGCGGGGTGGATCGTGTGGGTCTGGTGCGCGGTGTGCGCAATCATCGCGCTGACGTTCGGCGTCCCGGTGCCGGCGTGGAAGTCGGTCGTGGCGCTGTTCGCGGCGCCGGCGATCGTGGCGGCGGTGCTGTCCGTGGCCGCGTACTTCGGGCTGCAGCAGGTGGCGGCGGCGGTCGCGGCGCCGGCGAGCATGCCCGTGCCAGCCGACGGATCGGCCCCGCTTGATGCGCCCGCGGCGGGCGAGGAGCCTGTCGAGCCATGAACGACCCCGCGTCCGTCACCATGGCCCGCGGCGGGCGCGACCCGTTCGTCAGCAGCCGCACCGCGCTGTGGGCGTTCCTCGGGGTGCTTGGCCTGACGGTCGTGCTGGGACTCGCGTTCATCCTGGACGTCGTGCAGGACGAGCGCCTGCTCGGCACGAGCGGGGTGGTGGCGGCCGGGTGCCTGGCGACGCTCGTGGCGGCATTCGTCGCCGACCAGGGGCGCTTCGTGCGCTGGATGCACGTCGGCATGGCGGTCGGCTGGTGCGGCGTGGCGTGCTGGATCGGGCTGATCTGGCTGTCGCCGGCGATCTCCTGGGAGCTGGAGGAGGTGATCGCCCGCGTGGCCGGGGGGTTCAGCGTCCCGGCCACCGCGATCGTCTTCGTCGGCATGACGATGTTCCCGCGCGCGCGCGGCACGTGGGTGCTCCTGGCACGGTGGTCGACCGCATCGCTCGTGGTGTTCTGGGCGTCGTTCGGCGAATTCGCCATCGCGTTCCCGGATGCCGCCGACTTCATCAGTCGCACGCTGGTGGGGCAGCAGTGGTTCGTGCGCATGGTCGGCGCATCGGCGGTGCTCGTCGCGGCCGGCACCGTCGCGCAGCCGGTCCTGATCCGACTCGGCCGCTCCACCGAGGGCACGGAGGGTGCGATCCGCGGACGGCGCACCCCGGTCACCTGTCGCTGCCCGCGCTGCGCGGCGGAATGCGCGCTGGATGCGAACGTCGACGCGGCATGCGCGGCCTGCGGGCTCCGGATCCGCGTCGAGCTCGAGGAGCCGCGCTGCGGCTGCGGCTACCTGCTCTACGGCCTGGAGTCGATCGGGTGCCCGGAGTGCGGCGCGCCCGTCCCCGAGTCGGCGCGGTGGCGCCCGGCACCCACGGCGCCGTAGCCCTCAGACGCGGGCGCGTTCCCAGCCGGTTCCCATGAACCGCGCCAGGAACAGCAGGCCGCGCACGCCAAGCTCCGCGCACAGCCCGATCCAGATGCCCGCGAGGCCCATGCCGAGCGCGATGCCGAACAGGTAGGCGAGCGGCACGCGCACGAAGACCGTCGACACCAGCGTGATGCGGAACGTTCCCTTGGCGTCCCCGCAGCCCTTGAGGCCCTGGCGGATCACGAGCGCCATCGCGAAGAACACCTGCACGATGCCGCAGATGAAGAGGAGCCGGGGGACCTCCGCCACCACGACGGGATCGCGGCTCATGAGGCGCGCAAGCGGCTCGCCCGCCGCCATGAAGACGATGCCGAAGGCCCCCATGATCCCGATCGCGATCCACAGGCACGCCCAGATCGCGCGCCGGGCCATGCGCACGGACCCGGCGCCGAGGTACTGCCCGGCGAGCGCCGCGGCCGCGGTCCCCATCGCGAATCCGGGGAGGAAGCTGAACGCCTCCCAGCGGATGGTCACCATGTGCGCTCCGAAGAGGCCCTTCGCGGGGCCGGCCGCGCCGGCACCCGACTCGGCCACCATGCCGATGAAGCGGGTGACGCCGATGCTCGTCGTCAGCCACATGGTGGCGCCCTCGAGCATGTTGGGGATGCCGAGCGAGATGATGCGCCGCAGCATCGTGCGGTCGGCATGCAGGTCGCGCGGGCCGACGCGGAAGTCCTTCACGCCCCGCGACAGGACCCACATCGTCCACAGGCCGCCGACCGCGTAGGAGATCGACGTGCCCGCGGCCACGCCCCACACGCCCCAGCGCTGCGGGTCGAGCGGCGACGGGTTGGCGATCGTGAGCGACCCGGCCTCGACCACGACGCCGGAGAGGAGCCACGAGCACAGCACGTTCACCACGTTGACGACGGTCGCGATGATGCTCGGGCGCGCGGTCTCGCCGGCGCCGTGGAGCGCCATGCCGCCGACGGTCATCACCGACATGAGCGGCAGGCTCACGGCCACCACCCGCACGTACTCGACGCCGTAGCGGTGCGCGTCGTCGGCCATGCCCATCCACCGCGCCACGGGCGACACCGCGAACCACACCGCCACCGCGCCCACGAGCCCCGCGACCGCGCTCACCGCGACCGCCGTGCCGCCGGCCGTGCGCGCCTCGTCGGGCGTCCCCGCGCCCATCGCACGGGCAATGATGGCCTGCGCGCCGATCCCGAGCCCCATCAGGACGATCGATGCCACCCACATGAAGCTCGCGCCGAAGCCGACGCCGTCGAGCGCCGCGCCCGCCACCGAGAGCGGCAGGTTGCCGGCAAGCAGCGTGTCCACCGTGCCCACCAGCGCCGCCATCAGCTGCTGCAGCAGCACCGGGACGGCCAGGATCCAGATCGACTGCCACAGTCCCTTGCCCGCGAGGCGGCCGCTGCGGATGATCCGCTCGTCGTCGGCCGCGCCCTCGGCACCGGCCACCGACATCGCGGGGTCGCCGAACGCATCGATCTCGCCCTCGGCGGCGAGCCGGCGGAGGTCAGACTCCGCGTCCTGCGTCGTTCGGTCGGTGCGCAAGGGGCCGAGTGTAGGCGTGGGCCCATGCCCCGCCGGCGCGCGCGGTCATGCGCTCACTTGGCGGGCGGCGTCGCGGGGGCGGGCGTTGCGGCCGGAGACGCGGCGGCCGCGGGCGTCGCCGCATGCGGCGTCGCGCTCGCGGGTGCGGTGGCATCCGCACGCATGCCGGCCGGCAGTCCCGGCTGCTCCCACGTCGGGATCGCCCAGAACACGATGTAGTCGCCGAACCCCAGCGTTCGCTCGAACGTGGGGTAGTAGTAGGGCACGTCCGCGCGCAGCGCCGTCGGCGTGGCGTCGAGCCACGCGCGCCAGCGCGCCGACTCGAGCCCGAAGTCGGCGCCGGTGATGAGCCGCAGGCTGTCGGCCGCGGCGAGGTTCACGGCCAGCTCGCGGTCGTCGAGCGCCGCGGTGAGTGCCTCGAAGGAGTCGCGGGTCGCGTACTGCCCGAGCGCGATCGCCAGCTCGACGCGCACCGATGCGGACTCCTCCTCGCGGATCAGCTTCTTCCACACCTGGTCGGCGATCGCCGGGTTGTGGATCCGCTGCAGGCCGCGTGCGGCGGCGATCCGGATCTGCTCCACCGGGCTGTCGAGCTGCTTGGCGATGAGCACCGCGTCCTCGGGCTGCCCGTGGCGGGCAAGCGCCTGGATCGCGGTCGCCTTCACGACCGGGTCGCTGTTCTCGTCGATGTAGAGCCGGTACAGGTTGATGTAGACCGGGTCCCCGCCGAAGGTCGAGTTCCCCAGGAGCAGCACCCCGCGGCGCTGGTTCTCCGGGTCGCTGTCGTCGACCGCCCAGCGTCCGGCCTCGGCCGGCGAGGGCGGGAAGATCGAGTTCGACGCATCGCTGAAGTCGCTCGACATCTGCTCGCAGCCGGCGAGCGCGGCGAGCGCCGCCGCGGGCAGGATGTGGCGTCCATGCAGCACGTCGCGGAGGATACGGGCTTACGATCCGCGCATGCCCGGCGTCACGATCGACTCCTTCGCGCTCGGCCCCTTCGAGACCAACTGCCTGGTGGTGCGCGACCCCGCCGACCCGGCCCGGGCGTGCTGGATCGTCGACCCCGGCGCGGGCCCGGACCCGGTGATCGAGTTCGTCCGGCACGAGCGGCTGGTGCCCGAGCGCATCGTCCTCACGCACGCCCACGCCGACCACATCGCGGGCCTGGAGCGCGTGCGCCGCGCGTTCCCCGGGGTGCCGGTCCTCCTGCACCCCGAGGAGGATGCGTTCCTGTCGAACCCCGAGCTCAACCTGAGCGCCTTCGTCGGCGTGCCGGTGACGTGCGGCGCGGCCGATGCGCCGCTCCGTGAGGGCGACGCGCTGCGCCTGGGAAGCTCGGCATGGCGCGTGCTGCACACGCCGGGCCACAGTCCCGGCAGCACGACGCTCGTCTGCGACGCCGCCCGCGAGGCGATCGTCGGCGACACGCTCTTCGCGGGGTCGATCGGCCGCGTCGACTTCCCCACGAGCGACCCCGCGCGCATGCGCCATTCGCTGCGCGAGGTGCTGATGGCGCTTCCCGACACGGTGCGCGTGCACCCGGGGCACGGCCCATCGACCACGATCGGCGCCGAGCGGCGCTCCAACCCGTTCCTTCAGGACGGG
>JBJTJU010000066.1:0-4366 GCA_046096165.1 Phycisphaerales bacterium
TCCGGGTTCTGGTCGATCACCATCTGCTCGGCAAGCCACCGGACCAGCAGGTCGCGCCGCGCGCCCGCCGGCGCGACCTGCAGGACGCGGGCGCAGTAGTAGTGGCCGAAGAAGTAGTAGTAGCCCGAGTTTCGGTAGTACGCCTCGTGGGGCATGACGCGCCCGCGCGCGATCTCGATGTAGTGGTGGTGGGTGCGCAGCTGCTCGACGCCGCGCAGCAGCGACTCGCCGTCGATCCCCTTGGCGCCCATGCGGAAGAGCGCGAGGTTGCACACCTGGAGGCGCCCGCTGGCGCCGGACACCTTGTTGTAGTCGGCCGCCACGCCAAGCTGCGCGTAGGTGCCGTAGGCGAACGCGCCGGTCGGGATCCGCATCCGCTCCAGGCACGTCATGGCATCGGCCAGCACGCCCTCGGGGAGCGACGCGCCCGCCTCACGCGCGTCGAGCAGCGCCTCGATCATCGCGGCGGTGTTGAAGCTCGTGCTCTCGTTGCCGCTCGGGTTCTGCCCGACGTGGTTGAAGTCGTAGTAGGCCCAGCCGCCCTCGGCGCTCTGCTCACGGCGGGCCACCGCCACCTCGCGTTCCAGGATCTCGCGCCACGCCGCGTGGTGCGGCGCCAGCTGCGGCGCGCGCACCACCGAGGCCGCCAGCTCGATCAGGTACGTGTGCGCCCACACGCTGTAGAAGGTGTTGCCGCTCGCGCGGCCGATCTCGCCCTGGCGCTCGAGCCATCCGAGCCCGCGCTCGAGCGCCGCGGCAGCGGCCGGGTCACCCACGGCGGGCGCAATGAGCGACCAGCACACGAGCGCCGTCGTCGCGGTGTGGAACGCGCGGTGGCTCGACTGGGTGTCCAGGTAGACCTCGCGCGCCCTCGGGCTCTCGAAGGTGCCGAAGCTGCCGTCCGGACGCTGGTTCGCAAGCGCCCACGCGAGCCCACGCGCCCGCGCGGCCTGCACGCGCGCGCGCACCTGGGGTGCATCGGGCACCGGGCGCAGTGCCGGCGGCACGTCGGTGCCGGTGCGCGCAATCGGTGCCGTGGCCTCGGCGGCGGACGGAGACGCCGACCCTGCGCCTGCACCGGGCGCGGACTCCGGCCGGGCCGCGCCCTGCCCGGATGCCGCACTCGGCTCCGTGGCCGCGGCGGCCGGCGGTGCGGACGGCGCACGATCCGTGGCACACCCCGCCCCGGCCGCGATGGCCGACGCAAGCACCCAGCCGAAGGCATGCATCGCGGTGCGCACCACGTCAGCCTTCCGGCACCACGACGGCCTCGCCGGGCTCAAGCCCCGCGATCACCTCGGTGCGCGTGCCGTCGGAGGCACCCACGCGCACCTCGCGCTCGGCCGCGGCACCGTCCTTCATGACCTTCACGGTGAACCGTCCCTTCGACTGCGACAGCGCCTTCGACGGCACCGTCAGCCGGTCGGCGAGCTTTGCGCGCACCAGGACGCGCGCCTCGATCCCCGGCAGGAGCGTCGCGTCCGGCTCGCGCAGCGTGGCAGTGAACGCAAACGACGCACCTTCGCCGTCAGGCGCCCCAACCGAGACAATCTCGTCGATCACCGCCTTGCCCGCCACCTCGGGCCGCGCCGGGAACCACACGTCGACCACGTCGCCCGCCTTCGCGAACCGCATGGCATCGGCATTCAGCGTCCCGCGCACGCGCAGGCGCCCCAGGTCCACCACCTCGGCCAGCTCCTGCCGCGGCTGCAGCTGGTCGCCCGCATCGCGAAGCTTGACCACCAGGTACCCGTCCGACGGGCTCTTCACCGTCATGCGCCGCCCGTCACCCTCCGTGCGTTCGAGCCGGCGCTCCAGGTCGCGCAGCCCGCGCTCGGCCTGTGCCATGTCCAGGGTCTCGCGGATCTCGCCGAGCCGCTGCCCAAGCGACGCCGCCTCCAGCGCCAGGGCCGCGTCCTTCGCGGCGTCCTCCACGCGGCGGGCTTCGTTCGGGTGCTTGATCGCCTTGAAGATCTCGTTGTCGCGCTTGGCGTACTTGGAGTACGTCTCGCTCC
Source organism: Phycisphaerales bacterium (assembly GCA_046096165.1). GTDB lineage: Bacteria > Planctomycetota > Phycisphaerae > Phycisphaerales > SM1A02 > UBA966. The sequence continues at coordinate 2,016 of JBJTJU010000066.1, forward strand.
GCTCCACGCCGCGGCGCGCGCGGTCGAGGACGATGTCCTTGGTCTCGCTCTGGAGCGACGTGCCCGCGTACATCTTCTCGAGCTGCGCCAGCTCGTCGCGCGCGTCGCGCAGCGAATCCAACTGGCCCTTCAGGCCGAGGTCCGCCATCTCCATCGACTTCGCCGACTCGTAGTCGCGGTGCAGTTCCAGCGCCTGCGCCGCCAGCCGCGCCGCGAGCTCCGCCCGCTCCAGGCCCGCCGCCACCTGGCGCGTCTTCATGGCGCGCTCCTCGCGCTGCATGGCCAGGCGCTTGCGCGCCTCCTCCACCTGCACGCGCAGGTCGTCCAGGCCGCGCTCGAAGTCCTTGCCCTCGAGCACCGCCACCATGTCGCCGGCCTTCGCGGGCCCGCTGCGGCGCGTGATGTCCTTGACGGTCACCGGCCCACCGAACGCCTCGAGCTCCAGGCGCACCGGCACCGACGAGATCGGCTCCACGCGCGCCGAGCGCTCGATCACGACCGACAGCTCCCCGCGTGCGGCCGCGGCGGTCGTGGGCACCTTCGCAGGCGTCGCGTCGTCAGCGGAGGCGAACGACACCGCCGCCAAGCAGGCCGCGGACACGAGCACGATTCGGGGATCCATGCCACGAACCCTACCCGAGCGGGTCAGGCGTCCACCAGCACCACGCCCGCCAGGCGGCCGTCGGACGCCACCATCACCGCGCCGTCCGGAACGCCGACGGCGCCCAGGGCCGACAGGTCCACGCCGTGCGCAAGCAGCCACTCCGGCCCGCCGACCAGGATGCGCGAGCCCGACACCACGCCCGCCGCGCCTCCGCAGGCCGAGCGCTCGCAATTCACGGCGTCCACCACCCGCAGCGCCCGCATGTCGGCCTCGCGCAACAGCGCCCCGGCGCCCGGATGCCCGGCGCCGCACGCCACCGCCGCCGCCGCCCGCAGCAGGTCCGACTCGCTCATCCAGCCGATGGGCATGGCCGTCACCACGCGACTAGTGTACGCGCTACACTACCGACATCACCATGGACTACTGGATCAGAAGCACCGACGGACAGACCTACGGCCCCGCCTCCCTCACCACCATGAACCGGTGGATCACCGAGGGGCGCGTCGTCGCCTCGACGCCGGTGTCGCACTCCCCGGACGGCCCGTGGCGCGAGGCCACGATGGTGCCGGAACTCGCCGCCGGCTTCGGCGTCGAGCCGATCGACCCGACCGGCACGCCGCCCACGCAGCCGGTGCCGCCCGCGATGCCCGCCGGCAGCTGGCCGCCGGACATGGTCGCCATCCCTCAGCTCATCGCGGGCATCTTCAACCTGCTCGCCGCGGTCGGCTGGATCTTCACCTGCTTCGGCATCGTCCTCTCGATCCCGCTGGCGATCCTGGGCATCAAGGAACTGGTCGCCTACTCGAACGCGCGCACCACGCCGCCGCTCCAGTACCTCGACCGCGCGAAGACCTACGCCATCTTCGACATCATCGCCGTGCTCACGGGCAACTTCGCGTCGCTCATCTGCGGCATCATCATCCTCACGCAGATCGACGCCGCGCGCCAGCGCGCCCTCGCGCGCTGACGCCTCACGGCGCGATCGCCGCGGGCGGCTTCACCTGCGAGGGAGCCGCGGGCACGAACCGCGCCTCGAGCACCATCTCCAGGGATGGCATGCCCGCGGTCTCGAGCCGCACCGTCCGGCGCGCATCGCCGTCCATCGGATCGAACGACCCCGTCACGCGCACCTCGAGCGTGCCCCCGGGACCCACGGTCGCCGGAAGCGGCGGCACCGTCTCGACCACCGTGCCGATCGCAAGCCGCGCGCTCTCGATGCGCACCGAGCCGAGCGAACGGTTGCGGAAGCGGAACGTCGCAGGCACGTCCACGGGACCCGCCTCGGCCGGCGGCGTCACCCACGACGTCGACGTCCGCTCGCCGGCAAGGTCTGCCATCGATGCAGTGCAGCCGGCAATCAGCATCACCGACGCAATCGCCGCGCCCAACGCGCGCCTCACAGGTTCTCGACCTGCCAGCCGCTGCGGTACGGCTTGTGCGCCCACTTCGAGAGCGTCTCGCTCCCGGGGAAGCGCGCGTTCGCGGCGTCGTAGGCGTGCGTCTTGCCGGGCTCCATGCTGCTGATCGCCCCGAGCGACAGGCTCTCGCACATCAGGCCCGCGCGCACGAACGGCGCGTTCACCGACATCGGCTTCCCGGCGAGCACCGCATCGATCCAGTCGTGCCAGTGGTTGGTGGTCTTCTGGTCCTCCACCGCGACCTCCACCTTCCTGCCGTCGACGAACACCGTGGGCGTCTCGCCCTCGATCGGGAAGTAGAGGATGCCCTTGTCGCCCACCAGGATCGC
>JBJTJU010000067.1:0-4789 GCA_046096165.1 Phycisphaerales bacterium
CAGCGCTCGGCCCAGCGCAGCTTCTCGACTTCCTCGTCGGTGCCGCTTGAGACGGGCGAGGCGCCCATGTTGGCGTTCACCTTGGTCGTGGCCGCGCGCCCGATCGCCATCGGGTCCAGCCGGTGGCCCAGGTGCACGATGGTCGCCGGGATCACCATCCGGCCAGCGGCCCACCGATGTCGGGGCGCCGGGCGAAGCTGCCGGGAGACGTCCCTTGGCGGAGGGTCGAGGGGTTGGCGGCGCCGTGGAGCGGAAGCGTGTGGGCTGACATGGGGGAATCCGAGGGGGGCAAGTCTAGGTCGTCGGTCCGATACACTCCGCGCTTTCGGGACCTGCCCCTTTCTGGGGCTTTCGGGGTTTCCGGGGGCTCGGCCTGCCGCCCGCATCGCGCGCGGACCTCCAGGTCGGGGTCGCCTCCGCTGAGCGCCCTCCCCGAATGTTCCGAAGCCCGCCGCGCTTCTCCGATCCCTCCCTTCCGCCCCTCGACGAGGCCGACCGACGGCTGATCGAGCTCCTGATGGCGGACGGACGCGCCTCCGGACGTGACCTGGCCCAGCGGTCGGGCATCTCCGAGGCCAACGTCAGCCGGCGGCTTGCACGGCTCATTGAAGAGAGATCGATCCGGATCGCCGCATTTGTGCCGCCCGAACTGCTCGGATTCCACGCGGGGTTCGTCGTGTGCGCGAAGTTGCGCGGCGACGGCGAAGGGCTCGCGCAAGCGCTCCTCGCACGCCCGGAAGTGACGTGGGTGTCAACGACCCATGGCGCGTGGGACATGCTGGCGTACATCGTGACCGCGACCCTCAGCGAGGCGTCGCGCCTGGTGGATGACGTGGTGCTCGCCCACCCGGCGGTGCACCACATCGAGTCGCGCTCCGTGGTCCGCTTCGAGGATCCGTGGCACGGGATCACCGCCGAAGACACCCCGGATGACAAGCGCAGGATCGACGACACCGACCTCATGATCATCCGCCAGCTGCAGCATGACGGGCGCCTGAGCTTCACCGACATCGCCAACAACACCGGGATCTCGGCCACCAGCGCCGCCGACCGGTTCCGCCGGCTCGTGGCGGACGGCCTCTTGCGGATCGTCACGATCCCCGATCCGTCGCGGGTTGGCCTCGGGATCTCGGCGGTCGCCTCGGCGCAGGTGGCACGGCCGGTGCGCGCTGTGATCGCCGACCTCGCGCGCATCGAGGGCGCCGGGTTCTTCACCATCCTCACCGGCTCGCACCAGGTCGGCTTCGAGGTCGGTGCACGCGACGAGGCACACCTCGACGCGATCCGCGCCGCGGTGCTTGCGATCCCCGGCGTGCAGGACCTGTCCTTCTCGATCCACCGCACGGTCTACCGGCAGTCCTTCGTCTGGGGCGCGGCGAACGGCCACTGATCGCGGCACCGGACGCCCGCTATCGTGGCGGCATGGACCCCTGCTCCACCTGCCGGGACGCGCATGCCTGGCTCCGCTGGCTCACCGGACGCACCCTGGACGCATGCGCGGCGCTCACGCCCGAGGAACTGCGCCGCGAGTTCCCGATCGGGGTGGGCAGCGTCCACGGACCGCTCGTGCACCTGGCGGGCGCGGAGCGCGTCTGGATCGCGGTGCTCGAGAACGACGATGCCGGCGTGGTGATGCCGCAGGCGTCGGCGCTGCCCGACGTCGACTCGATCCGCGCGCACCTCGCCGCCTCGCGCATGCGCTGGGACGCCTACTTCGCGCGCCTCACGCCTGCGGAACTCGCCCGGGTCGTCGAACGCCACCGTGACGGCAAGGTCTTCCGGCAGACCGCCGGCGACGCCATCATGCAGGTGCCGACGCACGCGCTCTACCACAACGCGCAGATCTCCTTCATGTTCCGCTCGATGGGGCACGCGCTGCCCGACTCGTCGTGGATTGGCTGGGGGCGCGAGCGGCTGACGCACGCCTCGTGAGCACCGGCGCACACTGCATCGGGCTCGGCGACATCCGCGCCGCGGCGGAGCGAGTCGCACCGCACGTGCGACGAACGCCGGCGGTGGAGTCGGCGGCGCTGTCGGAACTCGCCGGGCGCATGGTGATCGCCAAGTGCGAGACCATGCAGCGCACCGGAAGCTTCAAGATCCGCGGTGCGACCAGCGCCGTCCAGGCGCTCGGCGAGGCGGAGGCCCGCCGCGGCGTGGTGACGCACAGCTCGGGAAACCACGCCCTCGCGCTTGCGACCGCTGCGGGGGCGCGCGGCATCCCGGCGCACGTGGTCATGCCGGTCGATGCGTCCGACGTGAAGCGCCGCGCGGTGATCGCCGCGGGCGCCACGGTGCACGGATGCGGCCCGACCGCGGCGGAACGGGCGGCGATGTGCGACGCCGTCGCACGCGAGACAGGCGCCACCGTCATCCCTCCCTACGACCACCCCCACGTCATCGCCGGCCAGGGGACCGTGGGCCTGGAGATCGCCGAGCAGGTGCCGGAGGCAGCGACGGTCGTCGTGCCCGTCGGTGGCGGCGGGCTGATCGGCGGCATCGCGGTCGCGCTGCGTGCGCTGCGGCCCGGCATCCGGATCGTCGGGGCCGAGCCGGCACTTGCGGACGATGCCGCCGAGTCGCGGCGCACGGGCCGCATCGCGCCCCAGCGGCCGCCGGTGTCGATCGCCGACGGCCTTCGCGCGCCCCTCGGGGTGCTCACCTTCCCGCTGGTGCGCGACCTGGTGGACGACATCGTGGTGGTGGACGAACGCGCCATCGTCGACGCCATGCGCTTCGCCTTCGAGCGGGCTGCGCTCGTCATTGAGCCGAGCGCGGCGGTCGGCCTGGCGGCACTCGCCTCCGGCGGATGCGGCGGCGATGCATCGCGGCCCGTGGTCGTGGTGCTCTGCGGCGCGAACGTCGACCTGTCACGGCTTCCGTGGCTGGCGGACGTTCGCTGAAGGACGCCCGCGCGCCGGGGTCAGCCCCACTGCGCCAGCAACTGACCGAGGTCGTTCCCGTCCACGATGCCGTCGAGGTTCAGGTCGGGGATGCCCGGCGCGCCCCACGCCGCCAGAAGCTGGCCAAGGTCGTCGCCGTTCACCGCGCCATCGCCGTTGAAGTCGGCCGGGCGCGGGATGCGCGGCCCCACGGCGGCAATCGTGATCGTGGAATTGGTGGCCACCGTGCCCTCGGAGAAGGTGCCCGAGAGCAGGAGGTTCGCGGTGGAGCCCGGCGGCAGGATCGTCGGCAGGCCGAAGGGCTGGTCGACAAGCGGGGGCGGCGGGGGCACCGGCGCCGTCTCGTTCGTGGTGGCCTGGGCGGCAACGGTGGCCTGCCCACCGGCCACCGTGATGGTGCCGCTGAGCGCGAGGATGCCAGGGCTCTCGGAAGCGAAGGGCTGGCCCGCGGCCGACCCCGCCACCGAGATCGTCACCGGCACGGGCACGGTGAACGCGAACGACCCGTCGGTGTTCGCCGTCGCCACGCCGTACGCGGAGTTCGACTGTGCGGCGGTCGCCGTGGTCAGCGAGCCGCTCTCGAGCGGTACGTCGAAGTTCGTCACGCCGATGAAGGTCGAGTTCGGCGAGAACGAGCGGAACGTCTGGTAGGTCAGGCGGATGTTGACCGCGACGGTGCCCGGCTGGCCGTTGAGCAGGTTCGACTGCAGGCCGAACACGGCCACCGCGCGCGTCACCGGATCGAAGCCCAGCGTGAAGGTGCCCGAGGGATGCGTGCCGTTGATCGTGATCGTCGGCCGGATCGACATCGAGTACGGGATGGCCACGTTGCCGCTGCCGCCGAAGAGCCCGGGACGGGTCTGCGTGCCGGTCGGGTTGGTGGTCGCGTTGTAGTTGCCGATCCAGGTGCCCGCGAGCGGCAGCACGAGGTTCGTCGTCTGGTTGACGGTGCTCGTCGGGCCCAGCACGCAGGCGTACCGCTCGGCGGCGGCATCCGCCGTGCCGCACGCGGCGAGCAGCATGGCGAACGGGCGAAGGACCAAGCGGAGGCTGGCGGTCATCACGCGCCTGAAGATAGCCACCTCGCGCGCTTCCCAATCGCCGATTCCGCGGGCCTCAGCGCGCACCGGCGATAAGTTCGTCGATCCGCGCCAGCCGCGACTGATGCCGGGGCTCGTCGGGCTCCAGGAATCCGAGCGCCTGCACGTGGAGCCGGGCTGCCTGCAGGTTGCCGGCCTCCACCGCCAGGGCCGCCGCGAACTCCCGCGTGGCGGGGGTGTAGGCGTCGATGCGGGCAGCCTTCGTGGCGTGCCCCAGGGCCTTCTGGCGATCGCCGCGCGCCCGCTCCAGGCGCGCCAGCTCCAGCGCGAAGCTCGGGTCGCTTCCCTCGCGCGCGTCGATGAACTCCAGGTGCGGGATCGCCGCGGCGCCGTCGCCGGCCGCCAGCGCGGCCCGTGCCAGCTCGCGGTGCGGCCATGGGTCCACCGGACGCACGCGCGCATAGGCGCGCAGCCGGTCGAGCGTCGCCGCGTCGGGCGTGCCCGCGGACTTGATGGCGCGGCGGATCGACATCTCCAGCAGGTCCGGGTGCTCGGGGTGCGCGTCGAGAAACGCGGCGAGCCGCGCGTCGTCGATCGCGACCGGTCCGGGTCCAGCACCCATCTCCGCACGCACCTCTTCGACCATCATCGAGAGCGATGGTTCGGGCAGCATGCCCCACGCGCGCAGGTCACGTTCGGCATGGGCACGGAACCGCCGCATGAACTCGTCGCGATCGATGCCCAGCACATCCGCGAATGCCTCCGCCTCGGTGGCGCCGTCGCGGTACCGGCCGAGCAAGGCGCGGATCGCGTCCTGGCCCCACGCCGATTCGATGAACTCCGCCA
>JBJTJU010000068.1:0-17891 GCA_046096165.1 Phycisphaerales bacterium
GCGCGGCCGACGTCGTACGCCGCCACGATGTTCGGGTCGTTCAGCTTGGCGGCGGCCTTGCCTTCCTTGAAGAAGCGGTCGATGTACAGCGGGTCGCGCGCGAACTTCGGCGGCAGCAGCTTGATGGCCACCAGCCGGTCCAGGCTCTCCTGGCGCGCGAGCACCACGGTGCCCATCGCGCCGGCACCGAGCTTGCGCACGAAGCGGTAGCCCGGGATCACGGGCTCGGTCGACACCGCGGCCGCGGCGACCATGCTCGAGCCCGAGGGGTCCGGCCCCGCGCCGCCCGCGGCGTCGTCGCGGACCCACGCGCGCAGCGTCTCGATCTGCTCGGCGCTCAGCACGCCGCGGCGCACGAACACCTCGGCGAACCTCGCCGCGCGCTCCTCCTTGGGAAGCTGCTTCAGTTCCTCGAAGGCCATGATCACCTGCTCGCGCGAGGCGAGGCCGCGCTCGACGGCCGCGCGCCCGATGAGGGTCTCGATCGAGTGGCGCACCTGGCCGGCCAGCGTGGTGCCGAGCCGCGCGCGGTCGGCTGCGCGGGCGTCGTTCCCGGAACTCGGTGCGGGCTGGTCGGAGGGAACGGTCACGGTCGTCGGGGTGGGAGGTGCCCCGCGGTCGGCGTCGGGCGCAAGAGGACAACTATACTTTCCGCCCTGCGCGTGACCCCCACGCCCGACGTCGTGCTCGCCAGCTCCTCCCCGCGGCGCCAGGCCATCCTGACCGCCGCCGGCATCCGCTTCGAGGTGCTGCCGCCGGCGATCGACGACGCGCTGCTGCCCGCGGCAACCGACGATCCCGCCCGCCTGACCATGGGACTCGCGTGGTTCAAGGCGCGCCAGGTGCTGTCGGCGCTCGCGCCGCGCGGCGAACCCGGTGCGCCGCGCCTGGTGCTTGCCGCCGACACCGTCTGCGTGGTGGATGGCCGCATCGTGGGCAAGCCGGCCGATGCCGACGAGGCCCGCGCCATGGTGCAGTCGCTCCAGGGTCGTTCGCACGACGTGGTCACCGGGCTCTGTATCGCCGACCGGCGCTCGGGGGCCCGCACGCTCCTCGCCGACCGGGCCACCGTCACGCTCGGGGCGCTGCCTGCCGGCGAACTCGACCGGTACGTGGCGTCCGGCGCGTGGCAGGGGAAGTCCGGGGGCTACAACTACGGCGAGCGCGCCGCGGCCGGCTGGCCGCTCGCGTGCGCGGGTGACCCGGAGACGGTGATGGGCCTGCCGTCGCGGCTCGTGGTGCCGCTGCTGGCCGCGTTCGGGAGGGCGGCATGAGCGCGCGCGGGCCGCTGCCGCCGGTGCTTTCGCCGGTTGCGTACGTGGCGGCGCTCGGCTACGCCCTGGGCGTGCGCGTGCACGGCGCGTGGTGGGCCGGCCGGCGCGGCGCCGACGTCGGCGTGCCGGTGATCAGCGTGGGGAACGTCTCCGCGGGCGGCACGGGGAAGACGCCGTTCGTGCGCTGGGTGGTCGAGGCGCTGCGCCACGCCGGCCACTCGCCGGTGATCGCGATGCGCGGCTACCGCGCCCATGCCGGGCGCTCCGACGAGGCCGAGGAGTACCGGGCCATGCTGCCGGAGGTCCCGTGCGCCGTCGGCGCCGACCGCGTCCGCGCGATCGCCGCGGCGCGCACGACGCATCCCTCGATCGACTGCGCCGTCCTCGACGACGGCTTCCAGCACCGCCGCGTGGCGCGCGCGCTCGACGTGGTGCTCGTCGACGCGACCAACCCGGCGATCGGCGGCGCGATGCTGCCGGCCGGGTGGCTGCGCGAGCCCGCGTCGGCACTCGCCCGCGCCGACCTCGTCGTGGTGACGCGCGCCGCCGGCGTCGATCCATCGCTTGCCGAGCTCGTGCGCCGCTTCCGCGGGCGAGACCCGGATGCGTGGACGCGCCACGCGTGGGACCGCATCGAGCGCCACGGTCCGGCGGGCGCGTTCGCATCCGATGCGTCGCTGCGCGGCCGACGCGCGCTGGTCGCCTGCGCGATCGGCAATCCCGAGGCGTTCGTCGCCGACGTGCGCGCGGCGGGTGCGGAGGTCGTGGGCACCGTGCATCGCCGCGACCACCATGCGTTCACGGCCGGCGAGGTCGAGCGCCTCGCGCGCGACGCCGGCGACGCGGACATCGTGCTCACCGGCAAGGACTGGGCGAAGGTCGGGCCGCTCGTGCAGGTATCGCGCGCGCAGGCGCGCGAGGCGCGGTGGTGGGTGCCCCGTGCCTCGATCGCGTTCCATGCGGGCGAGGAACGCGTGCGGGAATCGGTGCTGGCGGCCGCATCGCGCGCGTTGCGGCCGTGATTCCTGTGGATCCCGTGGGGACAGCCTGTCGGCAGCGCTGCAGCGCAAGTCTTTTCCCGTCGGGCACTTGTGCCGGGATTGGGGCTTGACTCCGGCCGGATCCGTTCCCATACTGATCCCTCATCGCTCCGCCTGCCCCGAAAGGGGGTGAGGATGGGCGCCGCTCCAGGAGGCTCCGAGGCATGTCCACCGTCACCAAGAAGGAACTCGTCGAGCGGCTCGCGGACCAGACCGGGCTCAAGCGGCAGGACGTGCGCCGCGTGGTGCAGGGGTTCCTCGACGAGATCATCAACGAGCTCGGCCGCGGCAACCGCCTGGAGTTCCGTGACTTCGGCGTCTTCGACGTCCGTGAGCGTGCCGAGCGGGTGGCCCAGAACCCCAAGACCCTCGAGCGCGTCGTGGTGCCCGCCAAGCGCACCGCCCGCTTCCGCGTCGGCCGCCTGATGAAGGCGTGCGTCGACGGCGGGACCACCGTCGCCTCCGTCGCCGAGCTGTCGGGCGCCGGGACCCAGGACGCCTGACCGGCGCCCCCGCGCGCCCCCCGTTCCATGGAGCAGCAGGCAGCAGCCACCGGCCGCGCCGACGGCGCCCGTCCCGCGGGCGACCGCCCGGGCCGTCGCCGCGACGCCGGCCGTCGCGCGGTCGCCGACCCCGCCGAGGTGGCCCGGCTCTTCTCGGCGCTCCCCCCGTCCGCCCTGGAGGCGGAGATGAGCCTCCTGGGGTCGATGATCGTCGACCCGAAGGTGATCCCGGACGTGATCGGGATCGTCAGCCAGGCCGACGACTTCGCTCGCGCGGCGCACGGCACGATCTTCCGCCACATGGTGGAGCTCTACGACGCGACGGCGACGATGGAGATCGTCTCGCTCGTGCAGCGCCTGAAGGACCACGGGGTCCTGGAGGACGTGGGCGGCTCCCAGTACCTGATGGACCTCGCCGAGGGCGTGGCGACCGCGGCCAACGCCGCCGAGTACGCGCGCCTCGTGCGCGAGAAGGCGACGCGCCGCGAGCTGATCCGCGCCGCCGGCGAGATCCTCGTCGACGCGCACCAGTCCGTCGGCGAGGCGTCCATGGTGCTCGGCGAGGCCGAGGCGCGGATCTTCGCGATCGCGCAGCGCCGCGAGGCGCGCTCGGCGGCCACGCTGCGGGAGCTCCTCGACGAGACGGTGAAGATGATCGAGGCCAGCGCCGGCAAGCACGTGACCGGCGTGCCCACCGGGTTCGACGAGCTCGACGAGATGCTGAGCGGCCTGCAGAGGGGCGAGATGGTCATCCTGGCCGCGCGCCCCTCGATGGGAAAGACCGCCTTCGCGCTGAACATCACCGAGAACATGGCCTCCTCCGGGTCGCCGGTGGCGTTCTTCAGCCTGGAAATGGGCAAGCAGCAGCTGGTGCAGCGCATCCTGTGCGCGAAGTCCGGCGTCGATGGCCAGAAGCTGCGCAAGGGCATGGTGGGCAAGGAGGAGTGGCGCCGCCTCCTCGGCGCCTGCGACGCACTGCAGGGGACGCAGATCTACATCGACGACACGCCCGGGCTCACGCTCCTCCAGATGCGCTCGAAGGCGCGCCGCATGCGGGAGAAGTTCGGCATCCAGGCGATCGTGATCGACTACCTGCAGCTCATGAGCGCGGGCACGCGCGTCGAGAGCCGCCAGGTGGAGGTGAGCGACATCTCCCGCGGCGTCAAGGCGATGGCGCGCGAGCTCGAGGTGCCGGTCGTGTGCCTGAGCCAGCTCAACCGCCAGTCGGAGGACCGCCAGGGCCACCGCCCGCGCATGAGCGACCTGCGCGAGTCAGGCTCGATCGAGCAGGACGCCGACGTGGTGATGATGCTCCACCGCGAGGAGTACTACCACCAGAACGACGAGAACTGGGTCGAGGCGAACCCGCAGAAGCGCAACGTCGCCGAGGTGCTGGTGCTCAAGCAGCGAAACGGCCCGACCGGCACGGTGGAACTGGTGTGGGACAGCCGCTCGACGGCCTTCCGCAACCTGGCCCCGGCGGGGCAGGGCGCCGGCGTGGTGTACGGCGGCGCCGACGGGGACCTGCCCGCGTGAGCGGCGGGGAGGGAATGCGGGGCCGTCCCGCGCGTTCTGCCCGCGGCATGCCCGACGAGTCCACGCTCGCCGACGTCCTGTCGCGCGCCTCGCGCGGCGACGATGCCGCATGGCGCGTGCTGGTCGACGAGTACTCGCGCCGCGTCTACGGGCTGCTGCGCTCGCAGGGCGCGAACCCCGACCTCGCCGAGGAGATCACGCAGTCGGTCTTCTGCACCCTCGCGGCGAAGCTGCCGGAGTACGTGGAGGGCGGCCGCTTCGAGAGCTGGCTCTTCCGCATCGCGATGAACCGCCTGCGCGACGACGCCCGTCGCCGTCGCCGCCACGCGCGCCCGGCCGGTGAGGCCGAGGTGCTCGAGGGTCTGGCGGGCCCGGCACCGGAGCCCGAGCCGGCGCGCGCCGACGCCGACGACCTGTCGGCCCTGCGGGCCGCGGTCGCGCGGCTCTCGCCCTCGGACCGCGAGATCATCGACCTGCGCCACGTCGGCGGCATGAGCTTCAAGCAGATGGCCGAGCACCTGGGGGAACCCCTCGGGACGCTCCTGGCCCGCCACCACCGGGCGATCGGCAAGCTCCGCGCCGCCCTGCGGGAGGCCGGGATCGCCCCGCCGCCCGCCCACGGGGGGGCGCCGTGAACCGCCGGTTATCCGTCGCCCTTGCCGTTCCGCGCCGCAATGCGGGCGCCCGACACGCGTTCCACAGGAGGTTCCGACCATGAACGACCCGTTCCACGAGCACGTTGGAGAGCACCTCGACGACCCCGCGCTGCGCGCGCTCGCAGAGCGCCTGGACGCCGCCGGACGGTCGTACGACCATGAGCGGCCGGGCCTGGCCGACCGGGTGCATGCCGCGAGCGTGCGTCACCTCGCCGGCGCGCGCACCGCACCGGTCGCGGTGATCGGCCGCTGGTGGTACGCGGCCGCGGCCGCGGTGATGCTGGCGCTCTCCGTCACGGCGGTCGTGCGCTTCGGCGCCGGCCCCGGCGCGGCGAAGGACATCGCGTCGGTGGGCATGGTGCGCACGGCGCAGCTTGACCCGGCCGGCGGCTCGGAGTCGCTCCTCGTGGCGCTCATCGACCAGGACGCGGCGCTCGACGGCGAGTCGCTCGACGGCGCGAGCGCCATCGCGCTGACGCACCGCGGCTCGCCCGACCTCGTCGAGATCGAGCTCGAGGAACTCCTGGCGACCGGGGGCCGTCGGTGAGCCGCGCGCCGTCCCTGGGCAGTGCGGTCGCGGCGGCCGCGGCGTGCGCGGCGCTCTCGGCGCTGCTTGCCGCCGCACCCACGGACGATCCGGCCGCGGCACCCGGCGGCGCCTCGGCGCCCCCGCGTGCCGCGGCACCCGCGGCCGAGCCGCCCGAGGCATCCGCGCGGGAAGCCGGACGCCGTGGCGATGGCCGCGGCGACGGCGGTCGATGGCGGCCGGAGTCCGCCTCGCCGGCCGAGATGGCCGAGCGCGTGATCGCCGTGGCGCGCGACGTGTCGCCCGAACTGGCGGCCGAGATCGAGAAGGCGCGCGACGTGTCCCCGGACCGCATGTCGCAGTCGATGCGCGTCAATGCGCGCCGGCTGATGGCCCTGTCCGTGGTGAAGGAGCGCAATCCCGAGCTCTACGCGATCCGCGTCGAGGAGCTGCGGCTGCAGCTCGAGCTTCGCGCGCTCGGCGAGCAGTGGCGCGCGGCGACGGAGGCGAAGGACGAGTCGAAGGCCGCGGCGCTCGCCGCCCAGATCGAGACCAAGGCGCGCGCGCAGGTCGACGTCGACCTCAAGGCGCGTGCCCAGGAGCTGGTGGCGCTCGACGCGCAGCTCAAGTCGCTGCGCGAGGAGCTGGTCGAGGAGCAGCGGCGCACCGCCGAGCGCGTGCGCGAGCGCGTCGAGGCCGTGAAGTCGGGCCAGCCGATGGAGCCCCGCCGCGGCGGACGCGGCGGTCCGGCGGGTCCGGCCGGCGCTCCCCCTGCGGGCCCGCCCGCGGGTGGCGCACCGCCCGCTCCGTAGACTCCGCCGCGTGGATCCGCTGCAGCGCCGCTGGGCCGTCGCCGGATGGACGGTGCTTGCCGCCATCGTCGCGGCATGCGTCCTGTCCATGCCGTGGTCGTTCGGCCGGGTGCGCGTCGGCGAGGTGGACGTGCCGCGCTACGCGGCGTCGAACCTCCAGCTCAACCTGCAGCCGCCCGCGTGGATGCGGCTCGACGACGACCAGCGTGCGCGGCGCGATGCCGCCGAGGCGGCGGGCGAGTACGTGCCCGGGCGGTTCCTCGGCACCGACGCCCTCGGGCGCGACGCGCTGGCGCGGCTGCTGGCCGGCGGGATCTTCAGCATCGCGGTCGGGCTGGCCGCCGCGTCGATCGCGGTCACCATCGGCACGCTGTGGGGCGCGCTCGCGGGCTACGCGGGCGGGCGCACCGACGCGCTCATGATGCGAACCGTGGACGTGCTGTACGGGCTGCCGTCGATCCTGCTTGTGGTGCTGCTCTCGGTGGCCGCCGAGGGCATCGCGGCACGGCTCGGCGGCGGGTCGCTCCCGCAGGGCGCCGGGATCCTGGTGCTCTTCGTCGCGATCGGCGGCACCAGCTGGCTGACGATGTCGCGCGTGATCCGCGGGCAGGTGCTCAGCCTGCGCGCGCAGCCCTTCATGGAGGCGTGCCGCGCCACCGGCGTCCCCGCGCACCGCCAGTTCATGCGGCACCTCCTGCCGAACCTGGTCGGGCCCATGGTCGTCTACGCGACGCTTGCGGTGCCGGCGGCGATCCTGAGCGAGAGCTTCCTGAGCTTCCTGGGGATCGGGGTGCGCGAGCCGGTGCCGAGCTGGGGGAGCCTCGCGAGCGCGGGCCTCTCGGAGGTGAACCTGGTCGTCAGCCGGTGGTGGCTGCTCGCCGCGCCGTGCGCGATGATCGCGGCGACGCTCGTCTCCCTCAACTTCATCGGCGACTCGCTGCGCGCCCGCTACGACCCCACCGCCTCGCGCGCGCGCTGGTGAGTCCCGCACGGCGGTGACCGCGACGCCCCGCTTCGGCTACCCTTCGGGGCCCCGAGGAAACCCATGCAGAACCGCTTCGGACTCAAGGACTTCGTGCTCCTGGCCGTGTTGCTCGCGACGCTCGGCAGCGTGTGGCTGTCGATGGTGCAGCAGACCCGCACGGAGCTGGCGCAGCAGGACGCGAAGGCCAAGCTCGCCGAGATCGAGCAGCAGGTCGCGCAGCTCTCCCGCAAGGTCGAGAAGGGCTTCGAGCAGCTTCCGCAGGCGGCGCTCGACGCCGCGGCCGCGGGCGGCGGACGTGCGGACGCGCAGGCCTCCCCGGCGGCGGACGCCTGGGCGCGCCCCGGCGTGAAGGTCGAGCGCTGGCCGTCGCCCCGCCTGGCGACCGATCCCGAGGGCCAGCCCGGCTTCGCCCTCGGCGGCGAGTTCACCGAGCTCTTCGAGGCGCAGCCGGCGAAGCTCACCCCGTTCATCTCGACCGACGTCTACGCCACCCGCGTCATCGACCGGGTGTGCGAGAGCCTCGGGGCCTTCAACCCGAAGACCCTGAAGATGGAGGGTGCGCTCGCCGACGGCTGGCAGGTCGACCCACAGGGCCTCTGGATCCGTGCCCACATCAACCCGCGCGCCCGGTTCAGCGACGGCCAGCCCGTCACGGCCGAGGACGTGCGCTGGACGTACCTCGACTTCATCGCCAACCCGCTGATCGAGGCGGAGCGCTCGCGCAGCATCCAGGACAACCTGAAGGACGTGCAGGTGATCGACGAGCGCACGGTCGAGTTCACCTTCAAGGAGCCGCTCTTCAGCAACGTGCTCACCGCCTTCGGCAACCCGATCCTGCCCAAGCACTACTACGCGCGCTTCGAGCCCTCGCAGGTCAACCAGGCCACCGGGCTGATCATGGGAAGCGGCAAGTTCCGCATCGAGCGCCTGCCCGCCGGCCCCGGCGACCTCGCCTCGCAGTGGACGCCCCCGGGCGACGTGGTGCTGGTGCGCAACGAGCAGTACTGGGCCGAGAAGCCGCCGCTCGAGCGCCTGCGCTACCGGACGGTGAAGGACGAGCTTGGCCGCCTGGTGGCGTACCGCAACGGCGAGGGCTCGATGATGCTGCCCTCGTCGCCGCAGTTCAACAAGGTGCTCGCCGAGGACCCGGACTTCGAGAAGACGAGCTACGCGCTCAAGTGGACCAACATGCGCTGCGGCTACAGCTTCATCGCGTGGCAGTGCGGCCCCCGGAACGGCAAGGAGACCCCCTTCCGCGACGTGCGCGTGCGCCGCGCGATGACCATGCTGCTCGACCGCGATCGAATGATCCGGGACATCTGGGACGGCATCGGGATCGTCGCCAAGGGCCCGGTCAACCCGGAGAGCCCGGGCAGCGACCCAGACCTGAAGCCGCTCCCCTTCGATGCCGACGCGGCGAAGCGGCTCCTCGCCGAGGCCGGGTGGGAGGACCGCAACGGCGACGGCGTGCTCGAGGACGCCAAGGGCGACCGCTTCGAGTTCGAGTTCACCTACGCCACCGGCGGCGAGATCTCCGAGCGCCTCGCGCGCTTCGTGAAGGACAGCTACGGCAAGGCGGGGATCGTGGTGAAGACCCGGCCGGTCGACTGGAGCCGCTACCAGGAGCTCCTGAAGCTGCGCGACTTCGACGCCATCACCATGGGCTGGGGTGCCAACGCCCCGGAGAGCGACCCGCGGCAGATCTTCCACTCCGAGAGCATCAAGGAGGGCGGGGACAACTTCGTGCAGTGGCGGAGCCCCGCGTGCGACGCCCTCATCGAGAAGGGCCGCCGCACCATGGACGAGGCCGAGCGCATGAAGGTGTGGCGCGAGTTCGAGGCGTGCGTCGCCGACGAGCAGCCGTACACCTTCGTCCGCGTCGCGCCCTGGCTGCGCTTCGTCAAGCGCGAGTTCGGCAACGTCAACACCTACAAGACCGGGATCGAGCCGCAGGAGTTCTTCCGCCCGATGCAGGCGTCGCCCGGCGGCTGAGCCACCGCGCCACGCGGCCACCCGATGCTGTCGTACCTCCTCCGACGCCTTGCCTTCATGGTCCCGACCATCCTCGGGATCACGTTCATGGTGTTCATGCTGCTGGCGCTCGCGCCGGGCGGCATCGGCGCGGGGCTTGCCGTCTCCGGCGGGCAGGTGAGCGACACCAGCAAGGTGGCGCAGATGCAGGCGTACCTCGAGGACCGCTACGGGCTGAACGACCCGGTGGTCGTGCAGTACGTGCGCTGGCTGGGGCGCATCTCGCCGGTCAAGTTCGGCATGCGCGACCTGCGCACCCCGGCCGGCGAGCGCGTCGCGCCGCCGCGCGCGATCGACGACCCGCCGCTCGCCGGCGCGTTCCCGCCGCCGGTGCCGCCCGGGGTGGCGTTCGTGCCGGCCGCGGGCGAGGGCGCGGTGCCCGAGTTCAAGAAGCTGCAGCGCGATGCCGAGGGCACGCGGCGCGAGTACGTGGGGAGCGTGCGGCTCTTCCGCGACGCGCTGGCCGACTGGGCGCGTGCGGCGGGGCCGGACATGGCCGCACGGCTCGACGCCAAGGGCGGGGCCGCGCCCGCCCGCTTCGAGGACGTGCGCTTCGTGCCCGGCGACCCCGCGTGCGCCGGCCTCGCGAAGGCCGCGGCCGACATGCACGCCAATTGGCTCGCCGCGCGCGAGGCGCAGGCGCGGGCGATGATCGCCTTCCGCGCGGAGCCCTACCCGAAGAGCGGCATCCCGCTCGTGCCCGGCCTCGTGTCGCTCGACACGCCGGACCTCGGCGTCTCGTTCAGCCGCAACCGGCCGGTCGCGGACCTCATCCTGACGGCGCTGCCGGTCACGCTCCTCATCAACCTGATCGCGTTCCCCATCAGCTACCTCGTGGCGGTGCCGACCGGGGTGCTCGCGAGCGTTCGGCGCGGCGGGTGGTTCGACGTGGCGTCGGGGTTCCTGTTCCTCGGCCTCTACTCGATCCCCACGGTGCTTGCGGGCGTGTTCGCCATCGGGTTCCTGGCGAACCAGCAGTACCTGGGCTGGTTCCCGGTGAGCGGCCTGCACGACAGCGCGGCGGCCACGATGACGTTCCTGCCCTTCACGGACGACGCGGGCACGTGGCACCGCGGCTACCTGCTCGACACCGTGTGGCACGTGGCGCTGCCGGTGCTGTGCCTGGTCTATGCGTCGTTCGCCGTCCTGTCCAAGCAGACGCGTGCGTCGATGCTCGACAACTTCAACGCCGACTACGTGCGCACCGCCAAGGCCAAGGGCGTGCCCCGGAACGACGTCGTGCTGCGCCACGTGTTTCGCAACAGCCTGCTGCCCCTCATCACGATGTTCGTCGGCATCTTCCCGGCGATGCTCGCCGGCAGCGTCGTCATCGAGCGGATCTTCACGGTGCCGGGCATGGGAAGCCTCATCCTGGAGGCGATCGACCTGCGCGACCGCGAGATCATCCTCGCCAACACCTTCATGGTGGCGTGCGTCAACCTGCTGGCGCTCCTGCTGGCGGACATCCTCTACGCGGCGGCCGACCCGCGGGTGAGCTATGAGTGAGCGTGCCCCGGCATCCCCGGCCCTGCCCGCGGCGATCTCCGGCATCGAAGTGATGCGCGGCGTCGGCGCGGTGCGCGCGAAGGGCTTCTGGGCCGACGCCTGGGAGCGCGTCCTGCGCCGCCCGGGCGCGGTGGCCGGGCTGTGCTGGATCTCGCTGGTGGCGTGCATGGCGGTGTTCGCGCCGTTCATCGCCAACGCGCACCCGTACACGCTCGTCGACGCCCAGGGCGTGCGGTCGTGGCCGCTCCTGGCGAACCTGTCGCCGTCGGACTGGCTGCTCGTCGCCGGCGCGGTGGCCGGGGTGCCGTGGGTGTTCCTCGGGCCGCGCGCGCTGCGGCGCTCGCAGCGGCTCGGGATCCTGGTGACGGCGGCGATCCAGGCCGGGCTCATCGTGCTGCTCTCCTCGTGGGCCGAGGGATGGCTGACGGGTGCCGCGCGGGCCGATGCCGTGAAGGCGTTCGCGCGCGGCGAGTGGGGCCCGGCCGCCATCGCGGCCGGGGTGGCGCTCCCGGTGAGCGTGCTGGCGTTCCTGGTGCCGACCGTGGACGGCCGGGCGGTGCGCGGGGCGGCGGCGGCGCTGGTCGCCGCGGCGGCGGTGCTGGCGTGCGCGTTCGCGGGCGGTGCGACGCTCGTCAACTTCGAGCAGTACGTCGAGGACGAGCGCAGCGGCGCGATCCGCGACGTGACCTGGGCCCCGGTGCCGTGGTCGCCGCAGTACTCGCGCAGCGACATGGTGGCGGTGCCGCCGGGCACGCGCGTGGCCGACTGGCCGAAGCTCTCCTCCTACGAGGGCTCCGCCTTCGGCGAGCGGCGCCTGCTGCTCGGCACGGATGCCCTCGGCGGCGACGTGCTGTCGCAGCTCCTGTGGGCGTGCCGGCTGTCGATCTCGATCGGCATCGTCTCCACCGGCATCTCCGTGGTCATCGGCGTGACGATCGGCGCGTGCATGGGCTACTTCGGCGGGAAGGTCGACCTCCTCCTCTTCCGCGTGGTCGAGGTCTTCATGGCGGTGCCGCTCCTCTTCCTCCTGATCGTCGCGGCGGGCGTGCTGCCGCGCGACACCTACGTGATGATGGCGATCATCGGCTGCTTCAGCTGGACGGGCGCGGCGCGCTTCACGCGCGCGGAGTTCCTGAAGCTCAGGAACCAGGACTTCGTGCAGGCGGCGCGGGCGAACGGGCTGCCCGTCTCGAAGATCCTCTTCCGCCACATGCTGCCCAACGGCGTGACCCCGGTGCTGGTCGACGCGAGCTTCGCGATCGCCGCGGCGATCACCGTGGAGGCCACCCTCAGCTACCTCGGCCTCGGCCCGGACGGGCAGGCAAGCTGGGGCAAGCTCCTCTCGAGCGCCACGGCGGCCACCGGCACCTTCGTGTGGTGGCTCGCGGTGTTCCCCGGCGCGGCGATCTTCCTCTCGGTGCTCAGCTACAACCTGCTCGGCGAGGCCATGCGCGACGCGATCGACCCCAAGCTCCGGAAGGCGGCCCACTGATGAGCGAGCCATCCCGCCCCGTCCTCGAGGTCGCCGACCTCGCCGTCAGCTTCGACAACTCCGCCGGCGGCCCGCGCATCCAGGCCGTGAACGGCGTCAACATGACGCTGTTCCCGCGCCAGACGCTCGCGGTGGTCGGCGAGTCGGGCTGCGGCAAGAGCGTCACCGCGATGAGCACCAAGCAGCTCATCCCGCGCCCGCCCGGCCGCTTCGACCGCGGCAGCATCCTCTTCGAGGGCCGCGACATCTGCTCGCTGCGCGAGGAGGACATGCTCTCGATCCGCGGCGGGAAGATCGCGATGATCTTCCAGGAGCCGATGACGAGCCTCAACCCGGTCTACACGATCGGCGACCAGCTGCTCGAGGCGATCCTCCTCCACCAGAAGGTGGGCGCCGGCGAGGCGCGCTCGATCGCCGTGCAGGCGATGAAGGACGTCGGCATCAAGAAGCCCGAGGAGCGGCTCTCGATGTACCCGCACCAGTTCTCCGGCGGCATGCGCCAGCGCGTGATGATCGCGATGGCGCTCGCGTGCCGGCCGAGGGTGCTGCTCGCCGACGAGCCGACCACGGCGCTCGACGTCACCATCCAGGCGCAGATCCTGGAGCTGCTGCGCGAGCTGCAGTCGACCCGCGACATGGGAATCATGCTCATCACCCACAACCTGGGCGTGGTCGCCGAGAACGCCGACGTGGTGTGCGTCATGTACGCGGGCCGAGTGGTGGAGTACGCGAACGTCTTCGAGCTCTTCGACGAGCCGCTCCACCCGTACACGCGCGGGCTGTTCCGCTCGATCCCCATGCTGCGCGACGTGAAGCACCGGCTGGTCACGGTGCGCGACGTGACCAACGACCCCGCGGAGTTCCGCCGGATCCCGGGTGCGGTGCCCTGGTGGCCGGACATGCCCGCGGGCACGCGGCCGGACGTGGTGGCCGGCCGCGACGAGCACGTCCTGGTCGAGGTGCGCCCGAACCGCTGGGTGGGCTGCTGGCGCACGCCCGAGCTCGAGGGGTGCACGCATCGCCGCCCGAGCCTCGAGTACCGCCGCGACGACCGCTGACCGGGCCGCGCACGGCCTACGATCGCGCCATGCCCCCCATCGATGCCGGCCGAAAGGCCCCCGCGTTCTCCGCCCCCGACCAGACGGGCGCCGTCCGCACGCTCGCCGAGTTCAAGGGACGCGCCTTCGTCCTCTACTTCTATCCCAAGGACGACACGCCGGGCTGCACCGTCGAGGCGTGCTCGTTCCGTGACGGCTTCGCGAAGTTCCGCAAGGCGGGCATCGAGGTGCTCGGCGTGAGCCCGGATTCCCCGGAAAGCCACGCGAAGTTCGCGCGCAAGTTCAGGCTGCCCTTCGCGCTCCTGGCCGACGTGCCGGCGGCCGGGAAGGCGCCGCGCCTGTGCGCCGCCTACGGCACGTGGCAGGAGAAGTCGATGTACGGGAAGAAGTACATGGGCGTGGCGCGCACCACGTACCTCGTCGGTCCCGACGGCAAGGTGGCCGCGCGCTTCGACAAGGTGAAGCCCGAGGGCCACGCCGACGAGATCCTCGCCGCGGCCGCCGCGCTACCCTCCGCCGCATGCAAGGCACCCCGGTCGACGTCCGCTTCAAGCGCCTCCGCGCGGGCGCGCAGGTCCCCGCGTACCAAAGCGAGCACGCGGCGGGCCTCGACCTCCACGCGTGCCTCGACGCACCGCTGACCCTGGCGCCCGGCGACATCGCGCTGGTGCCGTGCGGGTTCGCGATGGCGATCCCGCACGGCTTCGAGGCGCAGGTGCGCCCCCGCTCCGGCCTCGCCACGAAGCACGGGATCGGCATGCCCAACGCCCCCGGCACCGTCGACAGCGACTACCGCGGCGAGATGATGGTGCCGCTGGTCAACCTCGGCCGCGCCCCGTTCACCGTGGAGCACGGGATGCGCGTGGCGCAGATGGTGATCGCGCCGGTGGCGCGCGCCGCGGTGCGCGAGGTGGACGAGCTGGACGGCACCGTGCGCGGCCACGGCGGCTTCGGCAGCACCGGGCGCTGAGCGCGACGCGGCGGCGGGGTGCGCGGCGGCCGGTCGGCGCGCCGATTCCCCTATGATTTCCGAATGGCCACGATGACCGCCCGAGAGGTGAACGTCCCGCTCCTGGACCTGAAGGCCCAGTACGCCACGATCCGCGCCGAGGTCGAGCCCGTGGTGCTCGACGTGATGGCCAGCCAGTACTTCATCGGCGGCCCGAAGATCGACGAGCTCGAGCGCGAGGTGGCCGCCTACTGCCATGCCAGGCACTCGGTCGGCTGCGCCAACGGCTCGGACGCCATCCTGCTTGCGCTCCAGGCGCTCGACATCGGCCCGGGCGACGAGGTGGTGCTGCCGACCTTCACGTTCTTCGCCACGGCCGGAAGCGTGCACCGCCTCGGCGCGCGGCCCGTGTTCGTCGACATCGACCCGGTCACCTACAACATCTGCCCCAAGTCGGTCGAGGAGGCCTTCGGCTGCTGCAAGCGGGTCAAGAGCCTGATGCCGGTGCACCTCTTCGGCCAGGCCGCCGACCTCGACGCCATCATGGGGATCGCCAAGGCCCGCGGCCTGTCCGTGGTCGAGGACTGCGCGCAGGCGATCGGCACCGAGGACGTGCACGGGCGGCGCGTCGGAAGCGTCGGCGACATCGGCACCTACAGCTACTTCCCCTCGAAGAACCTCGGCGGCTTCGGCGACGGCGGCATCATGGCCACCAACTCCGACGCGCTCGCGGCGCGCATGAAGCGGCTGCGCAACCACGGGATGGAGCCGAAGTACTACCACCACGAGATCGGCATGAACTCGCGCCTCGACGCCCTGCAGGCGGCCGTGCTCAGCATCAAGCTGCGGCACCTCGACGCGTGGAGCGAGGCCCGCCGGCGCAACGCGCGCTGGTACGACGACTTCTTCCGCGCGCACGGTGCGGCCGACAGCTCGGTGCCGGTCGACCAGGGCGGCCTGCCGATCCGGTTCCCGAAGGCCCCGTCGAAGGGCCGCCACATCTACAACCAGTACGTGGTGCGGGTGCCCGCCGGCATGCGCGACGCCGTGCGCGACGAGCTGGCCAAGCGCAAGATCGGCACGGAGATCTACTACCCGCTGTGCCTGCACATGCAGGAGTGCTTCAAGTTCCTGGGCTACCGTCCCGGCGTCTTCCCGCATGCCGAGCGCGCGGCGCAGGAAGTGATCGCGATCCCGATCTACGGCGAGCTCACCGAGGACCAGCGCCTGTGGGTCGCCGAGAGCCTCGTGGACGTGGTGCGGAAGAAGTAGGCACCTAGCTCACGATCCCGCCGAGGCCCGCGAGCCCGATCGGTTCGCGCGCGAAGAACGGTTCCGCGGTCTCGGTGCCGATGCGGCTGCCGAAGTAGGTGCCGGCGGCGTCGAGCCACTCGACCACGCGACGGTTGCGCTCGTTGACCACGAACTGGCTTCGGTAGGCGAGCACCGCATCGCGCTTGCGCGCGGCGAAGCCGGTGGTGTCCACGAGGAACGACGGCTGCGGCACGATCCGCAGGTGGGTGGCGTAGTAGTGGAACAGCCACTTCGCATGCCACGGCTCGCCCGGCAGGTCGGTCTTCGTGAGCTTGGCGTCGAAGCGCGCGTCCTCGACGATGCGCGTCCCGGCCACGTGGTCGGGGTGCGCGTCCTCGTGGTAGGGGACGAACATCACGTCCGGCCGGAACGCGCGGATCACCCCGGCCACCGCGTGCCGCGCCGCGACCGTGTGCACCAGCTCGCGATTCGGGAGGTCCAGGGTGCGGCGCTCCGCCCCCAGGATGCGCGCGGCCTCGGCGGCCTCGCGGGCACGCGTCGGGCGGTCGCCGCAGGGCGTCGGCTCGCCGTCGGTCAGGTCCAGGAGCAGCACGCGATGGCCCTCGGACGAGAGGCGTGCGATCGTGCCGCCCATGCCGAGCTCCTGGTCGTCCGGATGCGGTCCTGCGACGAGGATATTCATGGTGCGGAGGCTATCGGTGCGGCGCGCGCGGCGATCTCGCGGCGCAGCGCCTCCAGGAGCGGCAGGTCGTCCCGTGCGCGGGCGCGCGATGCTTCCGCCAGCAGACGTGCGACGGCGCTGAGTTCGGCCCGGCGACCACCGAGCCACGCACCGGGTCCCGGCGACGCCACCGACGCGGCCAGCCGGTGCGCCAGGCCCGAACGGCCCCGGCCCCACGACGCCAGGCGTTCGCGCAGCATTCGCTCGAGGGTGGCCGGCGGGAGTTCGAGGTCGAGCGTCGCCAGCTGGCGGTCGGCCGCGGCATCGTCGCCCTCGAGCACGGCGGCGAGTGCCAGTTCCGCACGCGCCGCGAGCCCCTTCGCGGGAACCCGCGGGGCGTCGGCGATCCATGGCCAGCCGCCCCATGCTGCGGGGTTGCCCTCGGCATCCGCCCCGTCCGGCGCGGGCGTCACGCGCGGCGTCGCCTCCTCCACCGCCGACAGGGCGCGCGCGAGGCGCATGACCACCGCGGTGCGTGCCGCGTTGCCGCGCCCGTCGAGCCAGCCTTCGAACCACGCCGCGCGCGCGCGGTCGATGGCGGCCAGCACGTCCGCGGCCCGACCCGCCGTGCGCGCCGCCGCCACGGGATCGCCACGTCGAAGCGCTGCCTCGAGCGGGAACTCGCCGACCATGGCCCGCTCGGACTCGAACCGCGCCAGGGCCTCGCGTGCCGTCGCACGCCGCGTCGGTTCATGGAGCGACTTGACCCATGCCCTCGTCGTCGCATCGAAGCGGCTCCGCAGCGATGCCTTCGCCGCGGCCGCCGCGTCCACCCAGGCGGGCAGCGCCTGCAGGCGGCGCCGGTCGGCGTCGATCGCGGCGACCTCGGCATCGGACGGTGCCCGACCCGCCGACCGCACCAGGTCCGTCGCCCGCGAACGCGCGTCGGCGCGCAGCGTGCGAACGTCGATCGCGGCGATGCGCGCCCGTGCCGCCGCGGCATCCGGGGCGGCGGCGTCTCCCGGCCGTGCATCCTCGGCCGTTCCCGACGCCATGCGCCCGAGTGCCGCGGTCGTCGGCCATGGATCGGGCGGCGTCGCGTCGCCCTCCATGAGCGCGAGTGCACCCACGAGGTGCCCGATCGCGCCCACGACCTCGGGTGACGGTCCGTCCAGCATCGGCCCCGGCACGATCACCGCCGCTGCGGCGGCGAAGCGCGCGAGCGGCGCATCGACCGCCGCGGGTGCGAGCCCCTCGCGCCGCGGCATCGACAGTCGCGCATCGACCTCGGTCCGAAGTGCCGCCAGCCGCAGCCCCGCGACGGGGCCAACCTGCGCACCCAGGTCGGTGCCGCCGTGGAACAGCAGGTCGAAGGCCGTTCGTCGGAGCGCCATGCGCGCATCGCGGGTGGCCGAGGCCGGCTCGCGCCCGAGCGCGTCGATCTCGCGCCGCAGCGCGGCCATGGCGTCGGTGGCGGCGTTCTCGGTGCCAACGAGGGCAGTGGACGAAGCAGCCTGGGAAGCGCTGCCCGTGGCCGCGCCCGGCGGCACCCCTGTCGACGACTGCATCGCCAGCACGGCCGCCAGC
>JBJTJU010000069.1:0-2255 GCA_046096165.1 Phycisphaerales bacterium
TGGCGCAGCGCGATGGTGGTCGACGCCCGCACGGCCACCTCCAGGCTGCGCTCGATCACGGACGGCCACGTGGGCTGCACGGTGCGCGGCTGCGCCTGTGCGTAGTTGTTCAGGATCACCCAGAAGCGGACGGTCGGCACGGGCTCGCCCGGGTACATGCGCTTCCAGACGGCGCCGAAGGAGGCGCCGCGCCGGGCGTTGCCGCCGTAGATGATGTTGCTCGTCACTGCACCGTCCACGTAGATCGAGCCGTCGATCTCGCGCGGGGGGAACGCCCCGGGGATCCCGCTCGAGGCAAGCAGGATGTTGCGCAGCTTCCTGGGGTCGTGCGCCGCCACGGCCGCCTGAGCCTCCTTGCCCCAGCGGAAGGGCTGCGGGCTGCCGTCGTCGAGGTTGGTGGTGTTGATGAGGAGCACGCGGCCCTGGGCGCTCTGCTCGGCCACGCGCCGGATGAAGTCGTCCGAGATCACCTCGTCGATCTCGCGCTCGAGGCCCGGCACCTCGGCGAAGCTCGCGTTGTCGGGGAGGAAGAACAGGATGCCGCGCGTCCGCACCCAGTCGGCCTTCGGGTTGCGGTACAGCTGGTCGACGGTCTCCAGGTCCCGCTCGGTTCCGAGGAACGCAAAGGGCGCGATGAGTGCGCCGGTGCTGACGCCGCTGACGACGTCGAACTGCGGCCGCCTCATCGCGGGGTCCTGCACCTCGCCCCAGCCACGCAGGAGCCCGGTGCCGAACGCCCCCCAGTCGCCGCCGCCCGAGATCGCCAGCACGTCGAGCGTGGCACCCGGGTCCTTCGCCCGGCGCGCGCGCATCCGCTCGATGAGCCCCGTCATGATGTCGAGGCCCTCGGACGCGAGCTTCTCCTTCAGCGCGGCCCGTTCGCGGAGCAGGTCCTGCTCGTCCTGCACCGGCCGGCGCTGCGCGCAGGCGGCGAGCGTGAGTGCGGCGAGGGCGAGCGAGCAGGCGAGCGCGATCCGTGCGGCGGGGAGGGGCATGGGCGGGGAGTCTAGGGAGCAGGCGCTTTCCTTGGGGAAAGCCCGGCCCGGTGTGCCGCGTCCCTACAATCGGTGCATGGCCGCCAAGACCCCTGCTTCCACGCGCCCCGCGACCTCGCCCGCTGCCGCTGCGCCGGTCGACCCCGAGACCGTGACCATCTCGGGCTACGTCGTCGACGAGCGCTACGGCCCCGCCACCGTGCAGACGCAGGACCCGGCCGATCCCTCGCGCCCCCATGCGCGCATCGGCGAGCCCGGCGCGTTCCCGTTCACCCGCGGCGTGCACTCGACGATGTACCGCAGCCGCCTGTGGACCATGCGCCAGTTCGCGGGCTTCGGCTCGGCGGACGACACCAACCGCCGCTTCAAGTACCTGCTCGAGAACGCCAAGGGCACCAAGGCCAACACCGGGCTCTCGACCGCCTTCGACCTGCCCACCCTGATGGGCCGCGATTCCGACGACCCGCTGTCGGCCGGCGAGGTGGGCCGCTGCGGCGTGGCGATCAGCACCATCGAGGACATGCACCGCCTGTACGCGGACATCCCGGTGGGCGAGGTCACGGTGAGCCAGACGATCAACGGCCCCGCCGCGGTGATCTGGGCCATGTACCTGGCCATGGCGAAGGAACGCGGCATCGCGTGGACCTCGCTCGGCGGCACCCTGCAGAACGACATCCTCAAGGAGTTCCACGCCCAGAACGAGTTCATCTACCCGCCCGAGGCGAGCGTGAAGCTGGTGGTCGACACCATCGAGTTCGCCGCCCAGGAGCTGCCGAAGTGGAACTCGGTGAGCATCTCCGGCTACCACATCCGCGAGGCCGGCTCGACCGCCACGCAGGAGCTCGCCTTCACGCTGCGCGACGGCATGGAGTACGCCGAGGCGTGCATCCGGCGCGGGATGCCGGTCGACTCGTTCGCGCCGCGGCTCAGCTTCTTCTTCAACAGCCACAACGAGTTCTTCGAGGAGATCTGCAAGCTGCGCGCGGCGCGCCGCATCTGGGCGCTCGCCATGCGCGACCGCTTCGGCGCGAGGAGCGAGCGCAGCATGCTGATGCGCACCCACGTGCAGACGGCCGGCTGCAGCCTCACCGAGCAGCAGCCCCTGAACAACATCGTGCGCGTCGCCTACCAGGCGATGGCCGGCGTCCTGGGCGGGTGCCAGAGCCTGCACACCGACAGCATGGACGAGACGCTCGGCCTGCCCACCGAGACCGCGGTGCGCGTGGCGCTGCGCACGCAGCAGATCCTGGCGCACGAGAC
>JBJTJU010000070.1:0-2184 GCA_046096165.1 Phycisphaerales bacterium
GCGCGTGCCCGCATGGAGCGGCAGCGACCGACCGAAGGCGCCGGGGTTCTCCACCACGATGCCGTCGTCGCGCACCGCAAGGATCCGAAGCCGCCACACCAGGTCGTGCCCGCGGTCGCCGTCGCGCGAAATCGCCACCTCGAGCGCCCCGCCCTTCTGGCAGAGTTCCTCGAGGCTGCGCCTCCATTCAAGCGTTCGTGACCGTGCGACGGGCATCGTTCCTCCTCAGGCGCCGGCGGCTGCGGCCGGCGCGGACGGTCGAGTGTAGCCACGTGCCAGCACGCCGCGCAGCCGCGCGAGCGATTCCTCGTCCTCCGTACGCTCGGCCCCGCGCGGTCGGCGGCCCCCGTAGCGGATGCGGTAGAGCCGTGCCACCACGTCGGCGAACGCGTCGCCGATCGCGGCATCCTCCCCGCGGAGCCATTCCGCATGTGACATCGGCGTGCGCCAGCGCGGCTTCCCGAGCCCCGCGCGGTCAAGCACGTCGAGCGCATCGAGGTAGAAGCGCGCATCGCGCGCCAGGACCACGCGCCGTGCCGCCGAGAGGTCCTCGGCCGAGAGCTGCCGGCGCACGCGCGCCGCGCGCCGCGCCACGATCCAGACGATCGCCGTGACCACGATGCCGCCGCCGGCCACCGACACCGCCCACACGAACCCGACCGCCCCGGGCATGAACCACGCGGTGAAGGTGCGCTCGATCGACTCGAGCATGGCCGCGGCACGGTCGCGCGCACGCCGCGAGCCCTCGCCGAGCCGCTCGGCCAGGTCCGCCTGCGCGCGGCTGTCGAAGCCCGCGAAGCGGCTGTTCCAGGCGAACTCGATGGGGTCGAGGATCCAGCGGAACCCATCGAGCCACGTGCGGTTGGCCTGCTGGATGGCAAGCAGCTCCTCGATCGGCGACGGGTCGAAGGTCATCCACTGCCAGTCGCCGGTGCGCACCTCGACCCACGCGTGCGCGCCCGACTCGCGAAACACGTAGCGGTCGGAAATGCCGTCGTACTCCGTGGAGAGGAACCCGGTCACCACGCGCGCGTCGATTCCCACCGAGCGGCAGAGCGCCACCATGGCCGAGGCGAACAGCTCGCAGTGCCCGAAGCGGTAGCGCTCCAGGAAGAGGGCGAACGGGTCCTCGTCGCCGATCCGGCGGAAGTCGGAGAGGTCGGTCGTGTAGCGAAATCGCGGGCTCGAGAGGAACGCCTCGAAGTACGCGGCGATCCGGCGCGCTCGCACGCGGCGCAGTTCCGGGTCCTCGCGCATCTCGTCCTCCGTCGGCAGGTCGACCAGCTCCGACTCGCCCAGGATGCGTTCGGCGATCTCGCGCACCCGCGGCACCGGGAACGACACCGTGCGCCCCGGCCGCGGCGCCGAGTTCGGCAGCACCGCCTCGACGAAGCGCGGCGACGGGAACGCCTGCATGCGGATGCGGTAGGCCTGCGGCCGCCCGCCGGACCCCGTGCCAAGGTCGGTGAGCTCGCCGGTGCGCGGGTCAAGCGCCACCGAACGATCCTCGTTCCCGGAAATCGACAGCGGCATCCACGCCGAGAAGAGGCGGTCGCTCGCCAAGGACCGCAACTGCACGTCCTGCGTCCAGACGTTCGAGCGCTCCTCGCCCACGATCGGCGAGAAGGGCTCGAACCCGGCGCCCGGTGCGATGCGGTACGTGCGCCAGCGGCTGCGGTCGGCCGCCTCGCGCCAGCGCGCCTCGCCCGGGTCGTAGCGCTCGAGGACGGCACCGCGCATGCGAAGCGGCATCACGAGCTCCGCCGGCGCGTCGCGCGGGTCGAGGAGCCGCACCGTCATCGCCACGCGCGAGGACTGCGAGATGCGGCCCGCGCTCCAGAGCTGGATGCCCGCGCGGAACCCGGAGACGCGCGCACCCGAACGCCCCGCCACCCCGATCTCGCGCGGGAACACTGCAAACGCCCCGACGCTGAGCGAGAGCCCAAGCAGGATTCCAACGGTCGCCAGCCGCCGCAGGCTGCGCGCCGCATGCGACCCCTGCGGACTTTCCGCAGCCGGCGCCGGGCTTCCCGCGGGCGCGGCCTGACGACGCTCCGAGGCCGAGCGCTCGGTGCCCGCCACCACCTGGTAGAGCATCGCCGTCGGCACCAGCACCGCCACGCCGACGATCACCAGGAGCCCCACCAGGAAGTCGCTCGTGCCAAGCGCCGCGCTCACCAGGAG
>JBJTJU010000071.1:0-7620 GCA_046096165.1 Phycisphaerales bacterium
GGGCCGACCTCGCGGCTCGTCTTGCCGCAGAAGCTGCACGTGGTGACCTTCTTGCCGCGGAAGCCGCCGTCGCCGCCGGAGCCGCCGCCCGTGCCGCCGGGACCGCCGCCCGCGGGTCCGCCGCCGCCCGGTCCGCCGCCCTGGCCGAAGCCGTCGCCGAAGCCGTCGCGGCCGGTGCGCCGCGGCCCGCCGCTGGCTGCCGTCGGTTCGGGGCGGCGGGGAGGCATGCTTGGCTGCGGCTCTGTCACGAAAGTCTCCAGGTGGGTTCCGGGGGATCTGTCCCCGGCGATGGTCCCGAGTCTATCGACGCCATGGGGCGTCCTCTCCAGCAAGATGCCATTCCGGCGCGCCCGGGCCCGATCCGCGCCCGTTCGACGGCGGCACAGGCCGAACCACGGCCTTATCGGCGCGCGTTCCCGGAACCGCCCCAGTCGGTGCCGCCGCGGCGCTGCCGCTCGCGCTCGGCGAGCTGGCGCGTGCGCTGGATCATGGCGTCGCGCGCGGTGTCGAACTCGCGCTTGCTGATCTCGCCGCGGTCGTGCATGCGCCGCAGGTCCTCGAGCGTGAACGGCTGCTGCGGGCCGGTGTCCGGCGCCTTCGCATTGCGGCGCGCCCACATGATGGCCACGCCGCCCCCGATCACGAGGACGAACAGCACGCCGATGCCGAACCAGAAGAGGAGGTCGGTCGCGCGCGCCGACATGGCCGGTCAGCTCGCGCGGCCCGACGCCTTGGCCGCCGCCTTCTGGCGCTCGGCCACGAGGGCGTTCCACTCCTCGGCCTTGATGTCGGTGACCTTGGCCTTGGAGAGCACGCGGTCGAGCACCTTGGCCTCGCGGATGGAGAGCGCGAGCTCGTTCAGGCGGCCCGACTGCTGCAGCTCGGCGCGCATCTGGTCCGGTCGCATGCCGCGCGAGCGGGCCATCTGGGCGACCTGGCCGTTCACCTCGCCCTCGCCGACCTCGATGCCGAGGTCCTGCGCGAGCTTCGCCAGGATGAAGAACACCTTGAGGCGGCGGCGCGTGTCGGCCTCGCTGGCGCCGCGGATCTCCGCGAGCCGGCGCTCGACCTGCTCGTTCTCGAGTCCCTGCGAGAGGAACTGCATGCGCGCCATCTCCAGGTTGCGCGCCACCTGCGCGCCGGACATCCTCTCGGGGAGCTCGAAGCTCACCTTGCCCTCGAGCCACTCGGCGGCCTGCTCGCGCATCGCCGAGCGCTGCTCCTGGTCGCGGCGGCTCTCGAGCGTCATCCGCACCTGCTGGCGCAGGTTCTCGATGCTGCCGAGGCCGAGCGTGGTGGCCACGGACTCCGGCGTCGACGGCTCGATGCGCTCCGCCTGCGACGGCGTGAACTCGACCGTGATGTCGGCGTTGCGCAGCTCCTCGCGCTCGTGGGCGGCGGGGCCCTTCGTCGACAGGACGATGGCGTCGCCCAGCTTGCGGCCCTCGAGCTTCGGCCCGAGGTCGTCGAACATGAGGCCGAGGACTTGGCCCTTGCCGGCGTCCTCGGTGTCGGGGACCACCACCATGCACTCGTCTGCCTCGAAGTACGGGTCCTTCGCCGCGCCCTTCACGCGCACCACGGCGCGGCCGACCATGCGGTCGAGGGGCTGGAAGGGGCCGTCGATGCGGCCGGGGGTGCCGAAGCGGAAGCCGAGCGCGCGCACCTCGGCGTCGACGAGCTTCTCGGGGATGTCGGTGACGGGCCGGCGCACCTCGACGTCCTCGAGGGCCGGCAGCGTGATGTCGGGCACGATCTCGACGTCGAGCGTGACGGCGAGCGGGGTGCCGCGCTTGACCTCGGGCTCGCCGGCCTTGTCGTCGACCTCGGGGTCGGAGATCGGCTGCAGCTTGTGGTCCTGGAGCGCCTTGCCGTACGCCTCCGACAGCAGCTTGCGCCGAAGGTCCTCGACGATGGCCGCGCCGAAGCGCTTCTCGATCAGCGCGATGGGCGCCGTGCCGCGGCGGAAGCCGGGCACCTGCGCCTCGGCGCGCGCCGAGGAGTAGGCATCCTTGAGGCCCGCGTCGACGACGCTGGCCGGGATGGTGATGCGGAGGCGCTTGCGGGCGGGCCCGACGTGCTCGACGACGACGGTGGTCTCGGTGGACATGGCGATGGCGTTCCTGCGGTCCCGAAGGGGGAAAGCGGCGCAGTATACGCCCCCCGCCGCGTCACTTCATGAGGAGCATCTCGGCGTACGTGGGCATGGGCCACAGGTCCGCCGGGGTGACCCGCTCGAGCGCGTCGCAGGCGGCGCGGACCCGGTTCATGGCCGGGACCACGTGGTCGCGCAGGAAGCGCATCTCGGCGACGTCGTCCTTGTGGTGCTTGGCGGCGAGCGTCTCCAGCTCGCGGACCGAGGCCCGCAGCTCGTCGACCATGCCCACGTAGGACTTGAGCTCCGCCTGGGTGTCGGCGCAGTCGACGTCCGCGGCGAGCGTGGTGCTCACGGCCGACGCCAGCTCCTCCTGGGCGCGCAGCGCGGCGGGGAGCACCTGCGTGCGCACCATCTGCACCAGCGTGCGCCCCTCGATGGCGAGCACCGTGTTGTAGTGCTCGACCAGCACGTCGTGCCGGGCCTCGAGCTCGCGCGGGCTCAGGACGCCGTACTTCGAGAAGAGGTCCTTCGCCGACTTGGAGGCGAAGACGCCCAGGCAGTCGGCGGTGCTCGGCAGGTTGGGCAGGCCGCGGCGTGCGGCCTCCTTGTGCCAGGCCTCGCTGTAGCCGTCGCCGTCGAAGCACACGCGGCGGTGCTTCTTCAGGATGTCCTTGAGGACCGCCTTCACGGCGGACTCGAGCTTCGCCTCGCTCGGGTTCCTGCCGGCCTTCTTCTCGAGCTCGCCGGCCACGAAGTCCAGGCTCTCGGCGACGATCGTGTTGAGGACCGTGTTCGGCCAGGCGACGCTCGCGGTCGAGCCCACGGCGCGGAACTCGAACTTGTTGCCGGTGAAGGCGAACGGCGAGGTGCGGTTGCGGTCGCTCGCGTGGCGCGGGATCTGGGGCAGGGTGCTGGCGCCGAGGTCGAGGGCGCCGCCCGACTTGGTCTTCTTGGGCGAGCCGCTCTCGACCTGGTCGAGGATGTCGCTCAGCATGTCGCCGAGGAAGATGCTCATGATCGCCGGCGGTGCCTCGTTGGCGCCGAGGCGGTGGTCGTTGGCGGGGCTCGCGATCGAGGCCCGCAGCAGGTCCGCGCGCATGTCCACGGCGCGGATCACCGCGGCCAGGAACACCAGGAACTGCATGTTGGTGTGCGTCTCGTCGCGCGGGTCGAGCAGGTTGACGCCGGTGTCGGTCGCCATCGACCAGTTGTTGTGCTTGCCGCTGCCGTTGATCCCGGCGAAGGGCTTCTCGTGGAGCAGGCACTCGAAGCCGTGCGAGCGGGCCACCGCGCGGAGCACCTGCATGGTGACCATCTGGTGGTCCACCGCGATGTTGGCGTTCTCGAAGGTGGGGGCGATCTCGTACTGGCTGCGG
Source organism: Phycisphaerales bacterium (assembly GCA_046096165.1). GTDB lineage: Bacteria > Planctomycetota > Phycisphaerae > Phycisphaerales > SM1A02 > UBA966. The sequence continues at coordinate 3,475 of JBJTJU010000071.1, forward strand.
GCGACCTCGTTGTGCCGGGTCTTCACCGGGACGCCCAGCTCGAAGAGGCGCGCCTCGACCTCGGCCATGAAGGCCAGCACGCGGTCGGGCACCGTGCCGAAGTAGTGGTCGTCGAGCTGGTGGCCCTTCGGCGCGTTGGCGCCCACCATGGTGCGCCCGGTGAGGGCGAGGTCCATGCGCTGCTCGTGCTGCTCGCGCTCGACCAGGAAGTACTCCTGCTCGCAGCCGAGGGTGGCATGCACCTGCTTGACGCCGGCGTCGCTGCCGAAGAGCTTCAGGATGCGCATCGCCTGCTTCGACATCGCCTGGATGGAGCGCAGGTGCGGGGTCTTCTTGTCCAGGGCCTCGCCGGTCCAGCTGACGAAGGCGGTGGGGATGCAGAGCGTGACGATGCCCGAGGCGCTCTTCATGAGGAACGCGGGGCTCGTGCAGTCCCACGCCGTGTAGCCGCGGGCCTCGTAGGTGTCGCGGATGCCGCCGGAGGGGAAGCTCGAGGCGTCGGGCTCGCCGACGATCAGCTGGTTGCCGGAGAACTTCTCGATGGCGCTGCCGTCGGCCATCGGGCTCAGGAACGCGTCGTGCTTCTCGGCGCTGATCCCGGTGAGCGGCTGGAACCAGTGGCAGTAGTGGGTGGCGCCGTGCTCGATGGACCAGTCCTTCATGGCCACCGCCACGGTGTTGGCGATGGCGGGGTCGAGCGCGCTGCCCTCGGAGATCGTCTTCTGCAGCTTGGCGAACACGTCGCTCGGCAGCCGCTTCAGCATGGTGTCGCCGCTGAAGGTCATGCAGCCGAAGTAGTCGGACGCCCGGGTGGGGTTGTCGAAGGTCGAGGTGTTTCCGCTCATGGGGGTGCTGCGCGCGTGTGGGATCATGGTGGAGGGCCTCCTGCCCAAGCGGATAACGCTATGCGGACTCGGCGGTGCGTTCAAGGCCTGAAACGTCGACGAATCCGGCGGGATCGGCGCGCGGGGGCGCCGCCCGTCACCCGAGGATCGTCCGCCGGCGCTTCACGTAGTCCCAGACCACGAAGCGGTCGAGGTCGCGCCCGGCGACGAAGAACACGCGCCCGCCGGTCGACTCGGCCATGCGGTGGGCGAACTGCACGTCGTCCTCGGTCTGGCTCCACGAGGGCAGCAGGAACACGTTGATCGTGATGCCCGCCTCCTTGCACCGCATCGCCTCGCGCACGGTGGCGCGCTCGGTGCGCGGGTCGGGCGGGTAGAGCATGAAGAGGTCGCTGCCCTCGAAATGCGCGGTCGGCAGCCCGTCGGTGATGAGCATCACCTGGCGGTTGGGGGTCGGGCGCCCCGTGAGCCACTGGCGCGAGAGCTGCAGCGCGCGCTGGATGTTCGTGAAGTGGAGCGGCAGGTCGAGCTCGCCGATCGCCGGGTCGGACATGTCTGCGCGCAGGCGCACCACGGGTTCGTGGATCGTGACCGGCTTGGGCATGACGGCCGGCAGCTCGCCGGGCGAGCGCAGGCGCGCCAGCGTGTACATCTCGACGAACTGCAGGAAGTCGCCGGGGTACTCCGAGCGGATCAGGCCGTCGAGCGCGAGCGCCATGCGCTTGGCCTGCACGTACTGGCCGCCGTGGCGCATCGAGCCGGACATGTCGATGACGACGGCGGTGGCGCACTTGGGCTGGTGCCGGGTGCGGTGCACCTCGATGTCCTGCGTGCGCAGGCGCACGGGGTCGCCCGGGGCGCGCGTGCCGTCGCGTGCCTCGCGCAGCATGGCGTTCACCATGGTCTGCGGGATGTCCATGGCCGAGGGGCTGTCGCCGAACTCGAACGCGCGGGTCGACGGCAGCTCCACCGCGCCGTCGGGGCTGGCGACGCCCTCGTGCCGGCCGCTGCGCGCCGCCTGCAGGTCGCCGAAGATGGTGGCGAGCAGCCCGCGCTGGTAGAGCCGCATCGCCTTCGGGCTCACCTTCCACCCGCCCTCGGGCGTGCGCGCGAGCCCGGCCTCCTCGGCCAGTCGCTCGAGCAGCTCGTTGACGCGCCGCTGCGCGTCGCGCAGCGAGTCGACCTGCTCCTGGGGCGCGAAGCGCTCGAGCGCGTCCATGTCGATGACGGCGGGCTTGGCGTCCTTCAGCGCCTCGCGCAGCTGCTCGAGCAGCCGCTCGATCTCCTCGAGCTCCGCCTTCACCTCGAGCGCACGCGGGACGTCGAGCGCCTCGCGGCCGGTGAACGGCCAGCGCGACGCCATGCCGTCGACCTCGAAGCGCTCGCGCAGCCGCTCGAGCGCGTGCGGCAGCCGCACCTGCGCGCGTGACCCCTCCGGCAGGCGGTACCAGAGCCGCTCGAGGTCGCGCAGCTGCCCCTCCGCGACGGCGCGCGCGATGCGGTCGCGCACGGCGGGCGGCGTGGCGGGGTCGACCGCGCCCTCGGCCGCGCGCTCGAAGGCGCGTGCCGCCTCGCGCGCGGCGGGCGCCGGGTCGAAGGTCGCCAGGATCTTCCGGCGCCGTTCCTCGAGCAGCGCGATGAGCGCATCGATGCTGGGCCCCAGCCCCTGGATCTGCGACGGGTCGATGCGGATCGCGTCGGCGAGTTCCTCGTCCGTGAAGCGGCGCATCGAGCCCATCGCAAGCAGGTGCTCGAACGCGCCGCGCGCGGCATCTCCTGCGGCCGTCGGGCGCGCGGAGCCGAAGCGCACGGGGTCGTAGCCGAGGTACTCGTGGAGCGCGCCGCCGAGCGGCTGCGGCCGCGGGGGAAGGGCGGGGCGCTCGTCCTCGGTCGGATCGGTCACGTCACTTCACTTCACTTCGTAGGCCGTGCGGCCGTGCTTGGAGGTGCGGCTCACGCGGTCGGTGGCCCAGAGCCCGGCCAGGACGAACTCCGCGCACGAGGCGCGCACGGCCTCGTCCTCGCTCGCGTTCACCTCGAAGGCCTTGTCCCATGCCTCCGGCACGCGCGAGAGGCGCGCGGCGTACTCGCGGCTCGGCACCAGGTCGCCCACCTCGATGCGCACGCCCGTGCGGAAGGCGTCGGCGATCGCCTCGAGCCCGTGCTCGTCGACGTATTCCTTGAAGACGGCGGCCACGGCCTCGGCGACGATCGCGTCGACCACCTGCCGCTCGGACATCTGGTGGCTCCCCATGAGGTCGAGCTCGAGCTTGCCGACGGCCGAGGCATGCAGGTGCGCAAGGTCGCTCATCCGCGGCGCGGCCGGCCGCTCGCCGAGCTGGATGCCGCGGCGGCGGGCGCTCGCCACCATGGTGCGCCAGTTGGCGACGCTGAAGCGGGCGCTGACGCCGGAAGCCTGGTCGACGAACTGGCTGCGGCGCGCGGCGGCGGAGATCTCCTCCACCACGCGGTCCATGAAGGGCGGCACCACCACCGGGAACGCCCCTCCGAGGTCGATGCCCGCTTCCTGCGTCGTGATGGCGATGCCGGCATCGCGGTCGCGCGGGTAGTGGGTGACGATCGTGCTTCCGATCCGGTCCTTCAGCTGCGGGATCACCTTGCCCGAGCGGTTGTAGGTGGACGGGTTGGCGCTGAAGACGAGCATCACGTCGAGGTCGAAGCTCACCGGGTAGCCGCGGATCTGGACGTCGCGTTCCTCGAGCACGTTGAAGAGGCCGACCTGCACCAGCTCGTCGAGGTCCGGCAGCTCGTTCATCGCGAAGATGCCGCGGTGCATGCGCGGCACCAGGCCGAAGTGGAGGGCCTCCTCGGCGCCCATCGACGTGCCGGCGGCAAGGCGCGACGGATCGATCTCGCCGATCAGGTCGGCGAACTTGGTGCCGGGTGCCAGGCGCTCGGCGTAGCGGTCGTCGCGGTGCCACCACGCGATGGGCACGCGCTCCGCGGGCGTCGATGCGACGAGCTCGCGGCCCGCGCGCGTGATCGGCCGCTCCGGGTCCTCGTGGACCGGCGAGCCGGGGATGTCGAGGCAGGGCAGCCACTCGTCGAGGAATCGCGGCAGCATGCGCATGAGGCGGCTCTTGCCCTGGCCCTTCTCGCCGAGGAAGAGGAGGTCGTGGCCGGCGATGATCGCGGTGGCGAGCTCCGGCAGCACCGTGTCGTCGTAGCCGACGATGCCGGGGAAGAGCGCGGCCGCGGTGCGCTCGCCGCGCGCGACGGCGTCGGCGAGCGCGCGCTCGAAGTTGGCGCGCAGCTCCGCCTTGACGGTGCGCGAACGCCA
>JBJTJU010000072.1:0-4555 GCA_046096165.1 Phycisphaerales bacterium
TCGAGCCCGCGCGAGCAGGGCCAGATCTCGCGCTTCATGGATGCGGTGCGCACCCGCATGCTGACCGGTCAGTGACCCGGCCCGCACCGAGCGAGGGCGCCGAGCCGCTCCCGGTGCTGCGCGCCGCGGACCGGATCGTCGAGTGCATGCGCGGCGGGGCGATGGTGCTGACCGCGGCCACCGGCAGCGGCAAGACCACGCAGGTCCCGCAGGTGCTCGCGCGCGCCGGGATCGTTGACGGCGAGATCGTCGTGCTGGAGCCGCGCCGGCTCGCCGCGCGCATGACCGCGCGGCGCGTCGCCGAGGAGATGGGCACCGCGCTCGGCGAGGAGGTCGGCTTCCAGACCCGTTTCGAGCGCGTGGTGGGGCCGCGCACGCGGATCCGTTTCGTGACCGAGGGCGTGTTCCTACGCCAGGCGCAGCGCGACCCGTCGCTGCGCGGCGTGGGGTGCGTGCTGCTCGACGAGTTCCACGAGCGGAGCGTCTTCGCGGACCTCGCGCTCGGCGTGGTGCGCGCGGCGCGCAAACGGCGGCCGGGCCTCCTGGTGGCCGCGATGAGCGCCACGATGGACGCGCAGCAGGCGGCCGCGTACCTGCAGGCCCCGGTCGTCTCCGCGGAGGGCCGCGCCTTCCCCGTGGACGTGCGGTACGCGCCCGGCGGCGACGCGCCGGCATGGGACCGCGCGGCGCACGCCGTGCGCGCGCTCGTGGACGAGGGGCACCCGGGCGACGCGCTGGTGTTCATGCCCGGCGCGTACGAGATCGACCGCACGGTGGACGCGGTCCGCGCGCCGCGGAGCGCCGGGCGCGGACGCCTTCGACGTGGTGCCGCTCCACGGCTCGATGCCGCCCGACCAGCAGGACCGCGCCGTGGCGCCGCCCGCGCGCGGCCGCCGCAAGGTGATCGTTGCGACCAACGTGGCGGAGACTTCGATCACCATCCCCGGGGTGCGCATGGTGGTGGACGCGGGCCTCGCGCGCGTCTTCCGCGTGGACCCGCGGCGCGGGCTGAACGCGCTGCGCGCCGAGCCGGTGAGCCGCGCCAGCGCCGACCAGCGCGCGGGCCGCGCCGGGCGCACCGCGCCGGGCGTGTGCGTGCGGCTGTGGAGCGAGCGCGACCACGCGCTGCGTCCCGCCGCCGAGACGCCCGAGGTGCGGCGCGTGGACCTCGCGGAGTCGATGCTGATGGTGCTCTCGATGGGCTTCGGGCCCTTCGAGTCGTTCCCGTGGCTCGATCCGCCGGAGGCCGACGCCGTGGCGCGCGCGGCCGCGACGCTGCGCGCGATCGGCGCGGCGGACGGCGCGGGCGCGATCACGCCGCTCGGCCGGCGCCTGGCGCGCATCCCCGCGCACCCGCGGCTGGCGCGCGTGCTGGTGGAGGCGCAGGCGCTCGGCGTGGGGGAGCGCGCCGCGCGCTGGTGCGCGGTCGCCGGCGACCGCGACGTGGTGCACTCGGGCGCGCCCGGGCAGCTCGTGCGGCTCACGCCCGACGGCGAGCCGCCGAGCGACGTCGGCGCGCGCGAGGAGCTGCTGCGCCGCGTCGAGGCCGGGGGGTTCCGCGCGGCGCGCCACGAGGGCGTCGAGGCATCGCTCGCGGCGTGCCGCGAGGCGGCGGCGACGGCGCGCGAGCTCGCGCGCGCCGCGGCGCAGGCGGGGGGCGCGGACGCCGGTGCGGGCGGGGCAGGCGACGCACCGGCCTTCGACGGCCCGGAGTTCGCGCGCATCTCGCGCGCCATGCTCGCGGGCTTCGGCGACCAGGTGGGCTGGCGGATGGACGTGCAGCGGCCGCACTGCGCGATCCCGGGCCGCCGCAAGGTGAGCATCGACGCGTCCAGCATCCAGCGCGGCGCGGGGTTCGTGCTGGCGCTCGAGGTGCGCGAGGGCGGCCGCGGCGACCAGGTCCACCAGTCGATCGGCATGGTGACGCCGCTCGAGGAGGAGTGGGTCCGCCACGCGATGCCGGGCCGCTTCGAGACGCGGACGGAGGTCCGCTTCGACGAGTCGCTCGGCGCGCCCGCCGAGTTCGAGGAGCGCCTGTTCGACGGCATCGTGGTGGCGCAGGTGGTGCGGCCGCTACGGGGACGCGAGGCCAAGGCGGCGGCGCACGAGGAACTCGCCGCGCGCGTTGCGTCCGGCGACCTCCGCCCCGCGTCGTGGGACGAGGGCGTCGACCAGTGGATCGCGCGCGTGCGCTGCGCGGCGGCGTGGTTCCCCGCCCGCGGCCTGATCCGCTACGACGCCGACGACCTCGGCGTGCTCGCGGGCGAGATCGCGCAGGGCTGCGCGCGCGCGTCGGACCTCGACTCGCGGCCGGTGCTCGACATCCTGCGCGGCGCGCTGTCGTGGGAGGAGCAGCAGTTCGTCGAGCGCATGGCGCCGCCGTCGATTGCGCTCCCGAAGGGCTGGCGCATGAAGCTCGAGTACGCCGAGGGCAAGCCGCCGCGCGGGCGCGCGAAGATCCAGGACTTCTACGACTTCCCCGGGCACCCGTGCGTGGCCGGCGGGCGCGTGAAGGTGGTGCTGGAGCTGCTCGGCCCGAACTTCCGCCCCGTGCAGGTGACCGAGGACCTGCCCGGCTTCTGGGAGCGGCTCTACCCGGAGGTGAAGAAGGACCTCAAGCGGCGCTATCCGCGCCACGAGTGGCGGTGACGCAACTTGCTTGCCGACAGCGACTTGCAGGCTTGAATTCGCGTTTTCTGCGTGGTTTCATTACACTGCGTCGGCTATGGCCAAGGTGACCCCCTCCGGTGCCTCGCGCACCGCGTCGAAGACGCCTTCCCGCACCGCGCCCGTCAAGAGCGCCACCGCCAGGACAAGCGGCAATTCGGGGAAGGGAGCTGCCGCCAGGTCGCGCCCGGCGCCCGCCAAGCCGGTCGCCCGCGTCGCGGTGAAGCCCGCCGCGAAGGCCCCGGTGGCGGTCAAGTCCGTGGCGAAGGCGCCCGCCGCGAAGCCCGCCGTCCAGTCGCGCGTCGCGCCGCCGAAGCCCGGGACCTCGACGGTCGAGACGAAGCCGGTGGCCGCGCCCGAGTGCCCGAAGTCGAGCGAGATCACCACGCTGAACGCCGCGCTGCGCTTCCTGCACGCGCGCCCCGACTTCGAGCGCGCGCGCAACGTGAAGTACGGGGAGCAGACGTTCAAGCTCGACCGCATGCGCAAGCTGCTCGACCTGCTGGGCAACCCGCACGAGAAGGTGAAGACGGTGCACGTCGCCGGCACCAATGGCAAGGGCAGCACGGTCTCGATGGTCGCGTCCATGCTGCGCGCCGGCGGCTACACGGTGGGCGTCTACACCAGCCCGCACCTCGTGGACATCCGCGAGCGCGTGCAGATCGACGGCCAGCCCATCGGCAAGAACGACTTCGTCGAGGCCGTGAAGCGCGTGGCCAAGGCCGCAGAGAAGCTCGGCGAGCAGCCCACCTTCTTCGAGGCGATCACCGCGGTCGGCTTCCTGCACTTCGCGGCCGAGGCGGTCGACATCGCCGTGATCGAGGTCGGCCTCGGCGGCCGGCTCGACTCCACGAACGTCATCACGCCGCTCGTGAGCATCGTCACCAGCATCGACCTCGACCACACCAAGCTCCTCGGCGCCACCAAGGCGCAGATCGCCCGCGAGAAGGCCGGCATCTTCAAGAAGGGCGTGCCCGCGCTCTTCTTCGAGCAGTCGCCGGAGGTGGACGACGTCATGCGCGACGCCGCGCAGAAGGCCGGCGCCGACCTGCGCATCGTCAACAAGGACATCGAGTTCTCCAGCCGCTTCTGCGTCACCCCGGACCTGGGGCCGCACACGCGCGTCTGCATGTACACGAAGACCACGCGCCTCGAGCACGTGCCGGTGCCGCTGCCCGGCGAGCACCAGGCCGCCACCTGCGGCCTCGCGCTCGCGGCAATCGACATCCTGACGGGCTTCGGCTTCGACATCCCCGAGGAGAACCTCACCGCCGGCCTCGCCGCCACCAAGGTGCCCGGACGGATGGAACTGGTCTCGCACCGCCCGCGCATCCTGTGCGACGGCGCGCACAACCCCGCGGCGATGGGCGCCCTCATGCGCTGCGTCGGCGCGCACGTCCCCTACGACAGCATGGTCTGCGTCTTCGGCTGCTGCGCGGACAAGGACGTCGGCGAGATGATCGACAAGGTCAACCTCGGCGCCGACAAGGTGATCTTCACCCGCGCCTCCGCCACGCCGCGCGCGGCCGACCCGGAGGACCTGCAGAAGATGTTCCAGGAACGCTCCGGCAAGATGAGCCAGGTGGCCCGCACGGTGCCCGAGGCCGTCGAGATGGCCGTCCGCGGCGTCAGCCGCGAGGACCTGGTGTGCATCACCGGCAGCTTCTACGTGGTGGGCGAGGCGCTGAAGTACCTGTCGGAACGGAAGTGACGGCCGGGCGATCGATAGACTGTCCCTTGTCATGGGATCACTCGCGCATGTGCTGGACACGGTGGCGCGCCTTCGGCCCGAGTTGTCTCGCCGGCATGTCCGGAAGATCGGCGTCTTCGGGTCGGTGGCTCGAGGCGTTGACCGTGCGGACTCCGACGTCGACTTCCTGGTGGAGCT
>JBJTJU010000073.1:0-5864 GCA_046096165.1 Phycisphaerales bacterium
CCCCGGCGCCGCGGGCGCCGGCGCCGGGGCAGGGCCGGTGCGCCGCTACGACGCGGAGGCGACGAGCGAGGAGTTCACGCGGGACGCGGTCGAGGGCCTCGACATGCTGCGCCCCTACGGTCGCGGCAACCCGGCGCCGAGCTTCCTGCTGCGCGGGGCGCGGCCGCTCGCGCCGCCGCCGCGGTGCGGGCGCGAGGGGGGGCCCCGCGGCGGCGGGCGCGCCGGCGGCGCGCGCGCGATCGTGTGGCGTGCCGGCGACGCGGACGCGGCGTCCATCCGCCACGGCGTGCCCGTCGACCTCCTGGTTCAGCCGTCGATGGACAGCTACGGCGGCGTGCCGCGCGTGCAGCTGGTCGTCGAGGCGATGCGCGCGCCGGAACCCGCCGCTGTCAGATGAGCGCCTCGCCGCCGCGGGGGATCGGCTTCGGCGGTGGCGACCGGCGCAGGTCCTCGGGCCCCGAGGCCGTCAGCGGCGAGATCTCCACCATGCAGTCGGGCTGGCCGTTGGCGTGCACGGGCACGTCGATGCCGGCCTCGCGCAGCCAGCGCACCGCGCGCTCCACCTGGATCGCCTTGCTGGTGGCTGGGCTGTCCTCGCCGGAGGCGTTCTTGATGGGCGCGAACTCCTCGACGCGGTCGGTGCGCAGCACGATCGGCCCCTGCGCCTCGAGCAGCGCGTCGAAGACGAAGCACTCGAGCTTGACCGCGTTGGCGTCCTTCGGATCGACGGCGGCGCCGGTGGCGGGATCGACGAAGGGCACCTTCTTGATCGCTCGGTGCCAGGGCAGCACCGAGCCGAGCGGGTGGTCGGTCAGCCGGCGGATGAACTCGACGCCAATCGCGTGGATGGCGATCGAGCCCTCGCCATAGGTGACCTGGCCGTCGGGGTCGCGGGCCTCGGCGACCTCGCGCGGCGCATCGCTGTACTCGAGCACGGTGAGGCGCGGCGCCTTGACGAAGACGCCGACCTTCTCGGTGACGTCGCGCTTCAGGACGCTCTTGGAGCTCATCTCCGCGCTCGAGTCGGGCGCGGACACGTGCAGCCCCAGGAACATCGGGTCGATGACGTGGACGTTCGGGTTGTCGACCTGGAAGTAGCACAGGTGCTCGATGCCCGAGGCCTGCATGTGCTCCAGGGCGCCCGCGGTGCGAAGCGCCTTGAGCGCGCCGCCGTGCCCGTCGGGGTTGAGCGCCGGCTGCCATGCCTGCTCGAGGAGCACCTTGCCGTCGAGCGACACGCTCGGCACCATGCCCTGCGCGAACAGCATGGTGTCGCCGCGCGGACGGCCGAACCACCGGTTGTCCTCGAAGAAGCGCTCGGTGTCGTGGTGGTTCGCCTCGCTGGTCATCACGAACCACGGGATGCGCACGTTCCACCGCCGCTCCGCCGCCAGGATCTGCTCGGCGAAGACGCGGAAGAGCGGCTTGCCCGCCACCGGCGTCGCGGGATACGTGCCCTTCGGCCCGCGCCAGCCCAGGCGCGTGCCCTGGCCGCCGGCCACCAGGAACGCCGCGACCTTGCCGCGGCGCACGAGGTCCTCGCCGATGGCGCGGTAGCGCGCGGCCTCGGGGTGCGTGCGCAGGTAGGGGCGCACCGGGCGGATGTCCGCGGCGGCGGGCTTGGCGAGCGTCGCCGCCTGCGCCAGCATGGCCGGGAGGTGCTCGAGCGGGAGCCCCGCGATCGATTCCAGCAGCGACGCGCGCCGCGCCTCGTCGAGCGTCTCCCAGAAGGCGAGGAGGTGCGACTGCCCGGTGCGCTCCAGGCGCTGCCTGGTCTCGGAGAGGGTGGGGGTCGGCGTCATCGGCGGTGGTCCTGCGCCCTCAGCGCGTCGGCGAGGCCGGCTCGCTCCAGCCTTCCGGCCGGTGGCGCACGATCAGGCCGCTCTCCAGGTAGATGACCTGCTCGCAGACGTTGGTGCAGTGGTCGGCGATCCGCTCCACCGACCGCGTGACCGCGGTCAGGCCGAACGCGAAGTCGACGGGCAGGTGGCCCCCGGCGACCTGCTCCTGGGCGCTCATGCCGATCTCCCGCTTGAAGCGGTCGACCGTGTCGTCGAAGAGGAGCACCTGGCGGGCGAGGTTGGCGTCGTGCCGGCGGAAGGCGCGGTTGGTGTCGCGCAGCATGCCCAGCACGCTGTTGGCCATGACGCGGAAGGTGTCCGGGACGCGGATGCGGCGGCTGCGCTCCTCGAGCACGCGCTCGGCGATGGCCACGCCGCAGTCGGCGATGCGCTCGTACTCGTTGTTGCACTTCACCACGGTGAGCACCGAGCGGATCGCGTGCTCGTCGGTCTGGCCCATCCCCAGGAGCGGCACCGCGCGCTTCTCGATCTCGACGTCGACGCGGTCCACCTCGGAGTCGAGGAGCTCGATGCGTCCGGCCTTCTGCAGGTCGAGGTCGAAGTAGCTCTCGACCGCCTGCGTGCAGAGGTCGAGCACCCGGTCGCCCTGGGCCGCGAGGTCCCGTTCGAGCGCGGCGAGGAGGGCCTGGAAGTCCGCCATGGGGCGACGATCCTACCTGCACGGGGAACGCCGATGCACCGCTCCTATACTCGCGCGATGCCGCTTCTCTGCGTGAACGTCGACCACGTGGCCACGGTGCGCCAGGCGCGCCGGACGTTCGAGCCCGACCCGCTCGAGGCCGCGCACGAGGCGATCGCCGGCGGCGCGCACGGCATCACGGTGCACCTGCGCGAGGACCGCCGGCACGTGCAGGATGCCGACGTCCTGCGGCTTGCCGAGGCATTTCCCGGCCGCCTGAACTTCGAGATGGCCGCGACCGACGAGATGGTGGCGATGGCGCGGCGCGTTCGCCCGGCCATGGCGATGCTGGTTCCCGAGGGCCGGCACGAGGTGACCACCGAGGGCGGGCTCGACGTCGTCCGCCACCGGGGCCGCGTGCGCGAGGTGATCGCGGCGCTGGCTGCGGGCGGCGTGCGCTCGAGCATCTTCATCGATGCCGACCCGGCCCAGGCCGAGGCCGCGCTCGACTGCGGTGCCGCGGTGTGCGAGGTGCACACGGGCCCGTGGGCGCACGCGGCGCACGCGTCGGGCGTCGCGTCGCCCGACGCGCGGCGCGAGCTCGACCTCGTGCGCGCGGCAGGCGAGCGGATCCGCGCGCTCGGCCTGCAGTTCAACGCCGGTCACGGGCTCTCCACGGCGAACGTCGGGCCCGTTGCGGCCCTGCCGGGGCTCGGCGAGCTCCACATCGGGCACTCGATCGTGAGCCGCGCGGTGATCGTCGGCATGCGTGCGGCGGTCGCGGAGATCCGCGCGGCGATCGATGCCGCGGCGGCCTCCGGCAGCGCCGTACACTCGGCCCGATGAGCATCGCGACCCGCCTGCACGGCTGCTTCACGGCGATCGTCACCCCGTTCACGCCCGACGGGCACGCGGTGGACCTCGCGCGTCTCGAGGAGAACGTGCGCCTGCAGGCGGCCGGCGGCGTGCAGGGCATCGTCCCCTGCGGCACGACCGGCGAGAGCCCCACGCTTTCCGAGGAGGAGCACGCGCTCGTCGTCGAGGCGGCGGTGCGCGTCGGGCGCCCGCTCGGGCTCGCGGTCGTCGCCGGCGCCGGCTCGAACTCGACGGCGCACGCGGTGCACCTGCAGAAGCTCGCGCGCCAGCTCGGCGCGGACTGCGGCCTGCAGGTCACGCCCTACTACAACAAGCCGTCGCAGGAGGGCATCTACCGCCACTTCATGGCCGTCGCCGACGCCTGCGACCTGCCGGTGATGCTCTACAACATCCCGGGCCGCGCGGGCGTCGCGATTGCGCCCGAGACGGTCGAGCGGCTCGCGGCGCACCCGAACGTGGTGGCCATCAAGGAAGCCACCGGCTCGATGGACTCGGCGAGCGAGATCCGCAGGCGCTGCGGGATCGCCGTGCTTTCCGGCGACGACAGCCTCACGCCGAGCTTCGCGGCGGTGGGCGCCGTGGGCGTGGTGAGCGTGGTGTCGAACCTGGTGCCGGCGCGCGTGGCCGAGCTCTGCCGCCTGCTAGCGGCAAACGACTTCCATGCGGCGCTCGGCGTGCACATGGGCCTGCTGCCGCTCTCGCGCGGGCTGCTCTCCCTCGACGTCAACCCGGTGCCGCTGAAGTGCGCGCTCGCCGCCCTGGGGCTCGACGGCGGCGCGGTGCGCCTGCCGCTGGCGCCCGCCTCGCCGGCGGTTGCGGCCACGATCCGCGAGCTCGTCGCGGCCGCCGGCATCGCGCCCGCACGCCCGGCCGTGGCCGCCGCGCGATGAGCCTCGACGCACCCCAGTACGACACCGCGAACCTTCCCTACAAGGTGGCGGTGCTCTGCTACCTGTGGGACGCCGACGACCGGCTCCTCATGCTGCACCGGCGCAAGCCGCCGAACGTCGACATGTACTCGCCGGTCGGGGGCAAGCTCGAGATCAGCCGCGGCGAGAGCCCGCACGAGTGCGCGGTGCGCGAGGTGGAGGAGGAGACGGGCCTGCGGCTCGGCGAGTCCGAGGTGCGCCTGATGGGCATGGTGAGCGAGCGCGCCTACCAGGGCCAGATGCACTGGCTCATCTTCCTCTTCGAGTGCGTGCGCCCGGTCGGCCACGGCGAGATCCCGCTCCGCGAGTTCGACGAGGGACGGCTCGAGTGGATCGCGGCGGCGGACGTCGAGCACCTGCCGATCCCCGCGACCGACCGGGACGTGATGTGGCCGCTCGTGCAGGCGCACCGTGGCGGCGGCTTCTTCGGCGTGGACATCGACTGCAGCGTGGAGCCGATGGTGCACCGGGTCCGCGAATCGCGGCCTATGCTGCGCGGCCATGGCGGCTGACGAGACGCTGGTGCCGGGTTCGACCGCCGGGCGCGACGGCGTCGAGCGCGCGGGCGACGAGATCGGTCCCTACCGGCTGGTGTCGCCCCTCGGGGAGGGTGGCTTCGGCGCGGTGTGGCTGGCCGAGCGCCGGCAGCCCTTCGTGCAGCGCGTGGCGCTCAAGATCATCAAGCCCGGCATGGACTCGAAGGCGGTGATCGCCCGCTTCGAGCAGGAGCGCCAGTCGCTCGCGCTGATGGCACATCCCGGCATCGCGCGCGTCCTGGACGGCGGGCTGACCGCGCTCGGCCGGCCGTACTTCGTGATGGAGTACGTGCGCGGCAAGCCCATCACCGAGTTCGCCGACGATCGGCGGCTCGCGATTCGCGACCGCCTGCGGCTCTTCATGCAGGTGTGCGAGGCCGTGCAGCACGCGCACCTGAAGGGCGTCATCCACCGCGACCTGAAGCCCACCAACATCCTCGCCTTCGACGTGGAGGGCGGGGAGCCGAGCGTCAAGGTGATCGACTTCGGGATCGCCAAGGCCACCCAGCATGCCGCCACCGCGCAGACCGTCTTCACCGAGACGGGGCAGATGATCGGCACGCCCGAGTACATGAGCCCGGAGCAGGCGGATCCGACGGGAGAGGACATCGACACCCGCTGCGACGTCTACAGCCTCGGCGTCATCCTGTACGAGCTGCTCTCCGGCGTCACGCCGCTCGACCCGCGCGAGCTGCGCAGCAAGGCGTACCGCGAGCAGCAGCGGATCATCGCGGAGACCGATCCGCCGGCCCCGAGCACGCGCCTGTCGACCGCCGCAAGCGGCGATTCGGCGCACGCGGCGCGCGTGGCCGACCGCCGCCGGGTGCAGCTTCCCGAGCTCGTGCGCAGCCTGCGGCGCGAGCTTGAGTGGATCCCGCTGAAGTCGATGCGGCGGGAACGCCAGGAGCGCTACCAGTCGGCGACCGACCTCGCGCGCGACGTGCGCAACTACCTGGAGGGCAAGCCGCTGGTGGCCGGGCCCGAGGGCGCGTGGTACCGGGTGCGCAAGTTCGTGCGGCGCAACCGTGCGATGGTGGCCGGC